>DAONBD010000010.1:0-12590 GCA_035401345.1 Candidatus Altimarinota bacterium | reverse complement strand
CGAGCTTTTTCAAGGTAATCACGAGCCAATTATTTCCAAAAGCCTCTTTGACAAGGTTCAAAAGATTTTCTCGAAGAAGGGCAAGCCCCGAGTGGTTAAAAGTTCTCTTCACTTTGCGTTCAGCAAGCTTTTTGTTTGCGGAGAATGTGGGAGAGCTATTACCGCGGAAAAGAAAACAAAGCTTTCGGGGCTTGCCTACACATACTATCGATGCACAAAGAAGAATGTCGTTTGCAGTCAGAAATATGTTGAGGAAAAAGAGTTTGTTCCTCAGGTGAATGATTTGATTAATTCTTTGTGCTTAAGCGATGAATGGTTTCCATTGTTTATGCAAAAATGGGAAGAAGATTATAAAAAGCTTGCCTCTTCTTCGTCTGAAACCAAGCGTCACTTAAAAACGGTCCTTCAGGATGTGGAAGAGAGGCTGATGAGGCTTTTGGATGCTTATCTCGACAAGACTATTGATAATGAAGAGTATGTTAAGGCAAAAGAAAAACTTCTTAATAAAAAGATTGAAATCAAAGAGCAATTGAGTCTTGCCGACAAAGGTGGAAATAATTGGCTAGAACCTTTTAGACAATGGATTATTTCGGCTCACCAAGCCCACGGCTTCGCCGTGACTGAAAATTTAGAGGAGAAGCGGAGCTTCTTGCAAAAAATCGGCTCGAACTACAAGCTTGAGGGCAGAAAAGTGGCTGTGGAATTGAAAAAACCGTTCGCAATTTTGCGTAAACGGTCGCAATTTTCTGAATGGAGCGGGTAACGGGAGTCGAACCCGTCTCTCAGCCTTGGGAAGGCTACATAATACCGATATACTATACCCGCTTGTGGATTGATTGCCGAAGTATTATATTTCCGGCGTGTTAAAAAAGTCAAAAAACAGATTTTTGGAAATTGACCTCCTGCGCGGGATCGCGGTTTCAGGAATGATTGCTTACCATTTCTTTTTTATTGGAGATTTTTACAATTTTTTTGATATTAATTTCAAAACTTTACCTTGGCTTGTCATAGCCAGATTCATACAGTTTATTTTTCTTGGGCTTGTTGGAGTGTCTTTGGCTGTTTCAAAAAATATCGGAATGAAATTTCATTTGAAGCAGTTTAAGCGTTTTTTTGTAATTACAATTCTTGCGATGAGTATCACCTTTTCTACTTATGTTTTGGTACCTGATCGAATGATCGTTTGGGGTGTTTTGCATTTAATAGCTTTTTCAATTTTGACTTTGCAATTTGTAGCAAAAAAACCTTTATTGGCTCTTGGCGTTGGCTTGTTTGCAATGATATTTGGATTTGTGATCGGTCGGATGGGCGCGGAAGAATCTTTGATTTTGAATATCTTGGGGTTTAATGTCACAGGTTTTTATGCATTGGATTATTTCCCCATTTTCCCTTGGATTTCTGTCGTCGCTTTTGGAATTGTGATTGGAAATTTGCTTTATAAAAATGGCCGGTCAGTTCTCGGGTCTGGTATGGGATCCGCTCTCGTGTCATCTGGCGAAAACAAATTAAATAGAAATCATTTTGTTGGGACAATGACTTTAATAGGCAGGCATGCTCTATTTATTTATATAACTCACTTTATCTTCTTGATCGGATTTTGGGAGATTTTAAAAATACTACGACAGCAATAGCGGTAGTTATCGGAACGGCTAATATTAGCCCTATACTTCCTATCAATGTGCGGATAATTTCTTCAGCGATCAATTCCAAATTCAATATATTCCCTATCGATTCGGAGTAATCAAAAAACAGTAGGAGCAGAGGCAAAGCCGCTCCCGTGTATATCAATATTATCGTGTTTACCATGGATGCAATGTGATCTTTTCCAACATTCATCGCGCTTTTATAAAGCTCTTTTTTCTTAATTCCCGGCTTGTGTTTGTGAAGCTCATTCACCACTGAAACCTGCGCTATAGTGATGTCGTCCAAAACCCCGAGTATCCCTATCAACATTCCAGCAAGTAGAAGTCCTTTGAAATTAATCCTTTCCGCAGTTCCCATTTTCAAAAAAGACGCTTCTTCCGACGCGAGACCGGTCAAATTCGCCATGTCTGAAAAAATCGACGCAAGCACCCCAGCTATCGCGAGAGTGATAAGTGTTCCAAAAACCGCCACATGAGTTTTTTTATTAAATCCATATGACATATAAAAAGTAGCCGGGACTATCAAAACAGCACTTGCCACAGCCACAAAAATCGGATCATTACCATTTAATATCGCAGGAAGAGTAATTTTGAATAAAATTAAAAATGAGATAATCATACCCATGATAGACCCCACTCCCTGCCATTTCGCCACCGCAATTACCAGCACGACAAATATCGCAAAAAGCAAAAACAAACTGCCTGTGCGGATAAAATCGCTTATAAAAAACTGCACGTGCTCTTTGTTATATTCCACCATCACTTTGTCTCCAACTTCGAAACCTCTGTTATTCAAAATATTCGTCACGTCCTCCTCTGTTTCAACAATTTCACCTTTTAAACTACCGTCTGTTATTTTTGTTGCGATTTTCTGAATTCCATTGTTTTCGCTGATCGAGACTATAAGACCATGAAGCATCTCCTGGCCTTGAATGTTTTCACTTTTATTTGGTAGTGAAAAAAATACGTACGTAGAAAGAGCCAAGGCGAGTAGAACTAAAAAGTATTTTTTGATATTCATAGTTTCTCGTAATTTTGAGCCTCTTGCTCAGAATGGAGCGGGTAACGGGAGTCGGACCCGTGTCTTCAGCTTGGAAGGCTGACATAATAGCCACTATACGATACCCGCTTGGGTATAAAATCTCTAATGCGGCTGGATTCTACTTAAAAATTTGCAATAAAACAAGATTTTTTATACTATTCGTTGGCAGACCCCATTCCAATATCTGATAAAAAAATGTTAATAGAAAAAGTTAGATCCGGCTTGTCGTTTTTAAAAAATAAATCCCCAAAGTTTTTACAACCTTATTTAACGAAGAGTAATTTTATCATTTTTTTGATTATTGGATTTTTCTTAATTCAATATTTACAGATTTCAAGTATGACCGGTGGAGTTTCTTCGCTCAGTCTACGAGGATCGTCTTTGGTTGATGAAGTTGGTAAGCTTAATCAAGTAACCGCGATGCTGGGGCAGGACTTAAATGAGGTGAGGAGTTTTCTAGTAATGCCTACAAAGCGTTACTTTGATGATGATTTAGAAGATGCTTCGCAGGATTCTGATTCCAATCAAGACGCTTTGCAGTTAGCTTTGTTTAAATATGTAAGTCATCTCGGTGAACAGGAAAATTTGCATCAAAAACTTAACGTTGGATTAAACGATCTCAATACACTGTTTTCAAATGAGTCTTTTAAAAATTATTTGAATTCGGCAGGGCTTACGATCTCATCTATAAGCGAATCTGCGAATGATTGGCATCTTTCAATTATTGACGGAGAAAACAGAACTATACTGTATATTTATCTGGACAAAACAACCGGTGATATAAATGTGCAAAATGTATCCGGTAAGATGATCCCTGAAGTTTTGGAAAGTGAAACTTTTGCTTCTCACTTAGAGTCTTATTTGAAGCAAAATTTGGATACTATTTCAAGTTCCATCAAACAATTGACCAACAAAAAAAACTATATATTAGAGTCTTTTAATAACGAATCCATAAGACAAATTTTTGAATCTCGCAAATTATCTGCATCAACTTCCCCAATTGATAAAGATTTTAAACTTTTCTATGAAATAAAAAATGAATCGAAAGAAGTTGTTGCCGAAGTTATATTGGATAAAAAAGATTTTTCCATACAATTAAAAGACTACAGAGATTCTGGGAATGTAGCTGTGAAAGTAACCGATTTGGTCAGTGCTATTCCTCCTTTTGTAGAGAGTTTGGACACCATTCCTGAAGTTCAAAAAAAAGTTATAGAGGCCAAAGCAAAATTGTCTGCAACATTGGATGACAAAGGATTTAAAGTTCTGTTGGAAAAATTAAATCTTTCAATCCCAAGAGATCCGCGTGAAGATGAATACAGATATTACTATGATATTTATGCAGTCATCACCGGCAAAACCAAATTACTCGGATCAATTGTCGTCGAAAAAGCGACCGGGATTGTAAACATAGTCGATCCGAACGGTACGAACACCACAAATATTTTGTTCTTCGACCCGGGGCTCAAAAAAAAACTCTAGATTTACCTGAATCGATTCCCGATGATTCTCAGTTCCCTCAAAAAAGCGGGAATTCTTTTAATATTTTGATTGGTGGGAAAAATGGAGATTTGGTCGACACTATGATTTTTGCGCATTTGAATGAAGATGAAAAAACCGCTCATTTGATTTCAATTCCAAGAGATCTTTATTTTAATGGCAGAAAACTTAACAGCTATCCATACCTTTATGGAATGAATCAGTTTTCAGATACTCTTGAGGAAATAACTGGATACAAAGTTGATAAATATGTGGTGATCGACATGTATGCTTTTATAGATGTAATTGATTTAATCGGAGGAATCGATGTCCATTTGGATGAGGCTCTTGTCGATCCAACTTATAAAACTTTTGATAATGGCGTTTGGAGCACTCTCAGTTACACGCCGGGAGATTATCATTTTAATGGACGCCAAACCCTGCGCATAGCAAGAAGCAGACATACATCATCTGATTTTTCGCGTGCTCAAAGGCAACAAAAAATTATTGAAGCCATACAGTTAAAGGCAAAAAATCTTGGCTTTGGAGACGCCACGACCATATACAATATTTTAAAAACAGTGCTTTCAAAAACGGAAACAAATATCTCCGTCACGGAGGCTGTCAGATATTATTTTAAATATCAAAACTTTAAAATTGCTTCAAATAATGTAATAAGCAGTGGGAATATATTATATGTCCCGCCTTACACAACGAAGGAACAGTGTGCAACTTTGATCACAGAGGCTGAAAATGCCGGCACGGAAAAACCTGACTGCCAAAACGCTTTGGACGCTTATACTTTACTTCCAAAAGACAATAATTGGAATTTGATAAAATGGTATTTCAGGCAAAATTTTGACGGGCCCGGGCTGGATTACTGAGTACTATTCCGCTGTTGAATTTGATAACTCTATTGGACAAAATTTCAATCCTGCGTTTGTTGTCTCCAATATTCCTGCAACCCTGCTTTTAATCCGCCCCATAACCTCTATTACGTATCGCGTTTCAGAAACTTCAACGGTTACATATTTCGGATTTGCATCTATTCTAACTTTTATAGGAGCACAATATCGTCCACCAAAACTTCCGTCTTCTCTGATGATAACTTCTTCTTCCATTCCATCTAAATATTTTCCTATTCCTACCTGATCTTCTATTGTGTCCATTTAAATTGGATTTGGGACTTTTAAAAACTTAGGATTGCAATTTTACCACCTTCTCACAGACCGTCAAGACTTATTGTTATTAATTAAGAATTGCTTTAAAATTGTTAGTTCTTTCTGGCTTCGTTGTTAATTATCTGTTTTCGTGATATAATTCTCAGATAGATTTGAATTTAATTACGTAAAAAATGGTTGGTGGAAATAATTTCGTAGAAACACGTCCGGTAATGCCGTGGGAAGTCCCTCAGGAAATGGGATGGCCCGATATGAATGAAATTGCCGTAGATACTCATTCGAAATCGCGTGATGTCATTAATGACGTGCCTAATCGAGCTACAAAAAAACCTACTTTTGAGGGGACATTAAAAGATTTTATTGAAACTCTTAAAACATCTGCTGATCCCGATGCTCAAAGAAAAGCTGGAATAATTGATATGGAATTACTTTTTCTTTCTAGGCATTTCACTGTGGATACGAGCAAAGTGCGAATTAAAAAATTATCAGATGGAGAAATCGGGAAAGAAGAGGGTGGATTTCAATATCTCGATCCATGTTTATTTAATAATAAAGCTTTTACAGAAGATCAATTCACAGAGATTCGCAAACAAACTCTAGCCCACGAATTAACTCATACAAAATTTGATTTAGATCATGAGGGCTTGACTGACAAGTACGCACAAATTGTGACCGGAACTGGGACAGAGGATTATGAAGATGAAGTTCATAATACCGCTGTGGTTACAGATATACTTGGACATGGAGATAAAGAAAAAGGTGTTCTAAGAGCAATAGAACTTTATTCAACCGATCAGTATGATATTTTCTTCGAAGAATTTTCTGCCGCTTACGGAGCAAAATATCCGGATAAAGTCGCTCAAAATCCCGATGTTGCTTTGAAAATTTTTCAATTGGCTTTTCCTCGACTAAAAGTCGCCAAGAGTGGAGATTTGGAAGTCGATACTGAAATGGTCAACGAGGTTGCCGAAGACATTTCAGGTGAGGTTTAATTGTTGAGCTTTGTTAAATATTCCACAGCGTCTTTGGAGTTTTTCAATGTACCTTCAAGTTGTTTTTCGCGGATGTCAGCTAAAATTTCACCAACTTTTTCGCTGGGTGGAATGTCTAAAATTTCCATAATTTCGTCTCCGGTCAAAAGTGTTTTTGGCATTAATTTTAATTTTGCAATTTCACTGCGATAAAGTTTTTTCAATGTATCGTATGCGGATAAATCCGGAGGATCGATGCCTAGTGCATCTGCACGATACAGCTCAAGCAATTCTGGAAATCCGTCCAATAAAAACCAGTGTCGTTGACGTTTCTGAGGCATTTCCATGAGCGGCACAACCATCATGTGATGTTCTATCAACCATGAAATTCGCTCGATATCTTTTCTGGAAAATTTCAGTCTGCGAAGAAGTTTTTGAGCGATCTCTGCACCTTTTCTATCATGTCCATCAAAACGAATTCGGTCACCTTCGTATTTGAATGTATCCGGCTTACCAATGTCATGGAGAAATGTCGCCCAGCGGAGATTCAATGAAATTGTTTCCGGAAGTGGGTCTGGGTCTGCCTCCTCGGAAGTTAGATTTTTCAATGAGAGCTTAGCATGATCCCAGACATCCCCCTCGTGATGATAGATCGACGGTTGGCCGACCCCTTTCATCTTCACTATTTCCGGAGCAATATGATCCAAAAGGCCCAATTCAAAAAGCTCTTCAAATCCTTGCTCAGCGTTCTCTCCCATCATCATTTTATTTAGCTCGTCACGTATTCTTTCTTTTGAAATTCTTGCTATTAAATTTGCGTGTTTTTTTATCGCATTGTATGTGTCCGGATGATATTGAAATCCAAAATTATTTTTAAATCTTACTGCGCGAAGCATCCTTAAATGATCCTCTTTTATTCGGTCTTCCGGCTCACCAATAAATCGGATCAAACGTTCGTTGAGATCTTTTTCTCCACCAACAAAATCATGTATTTTTTCTTCAATCGGATCATAAAAAAGCGCATTTATTGTGAAGTCTCTACGAAGTGCGTCTTCCTTTGCATTAGTAAATTCGATCGCGTCCGGACGACGTCCGTCACTGTACCCCGAATCACTTCGGAATGTCGCGACTTCAAATTTATAACCGTTTTTCACCGTAAGTATTACACCAAATTCCTTACCGATCGGGATAGTATGTTCGAGTAAATCTTCTATTTCATCCGGCTTCGCACTAGTCACTATGTCTATGTCTTTTGGCTCAACTCCAATTAGCATATCACGAACACAACCACCGGCCATATAGCTTTCATGACCTGCTTTGCGCAGAGTTTCTATGATTTGGATTGAGGTTGATTTCACCTGTTAATTATAACATATTTTTACATATTTTTGAATTTAGATTAGAATCCGAGTCATGAAAATACTTGGAATTGAAACGTCATGTGATGAAACATCTTGTGCAATCGTCGAAGACGGTTACAGAGTTTTGGCAAATGTTATCTATTCACAGATTGATTTACATGCAAAAACCGGCGGAGTCGTACCTGAAGTTGCGGCCAGAGAACATGTTTTAAAAGTCACTCCGGTACTCGACGAATGTCTTTCCAAAGCCAATTTAACTTTGGATGATCTTGACGCTATTGCTATTACAAAAGGTCCCGGGCTTATAAGCTCTCTTATTATCGGAACCGAAACCGCATCTGTGATTTCGTATTTAAAAAATAAAATTCTGATTCCGGTTCATCATGTGACCGGCCATGTTTATGCGAATTTTCTCAGTCCGATGATGAAGGATGGTAAGCCTGTGGAGGCTGAGGAACCAAACATTGAATTCCCTATTTTGGTTTTGACTGTTTCCGGTGGACACAATGAAATTCTTTTAATGACAGATCATAATGAATTTCAAATTCTTGGTGAAACACGAGATGATGCTGCCGGAGAAGCTTTTGATAAAGTTGCGCGAATACTTGGGCTTGGTTATCCGGGAGGTCCAAAAATTTCAAAAGCCGCTGAAAATGGCAATAAAAACGCTTTTGATTTACCACGATCGTTTCTTGAAACAGGAAGTTTGGATTTTAGTTTTTCCGGATTGAAAACTGCTGTATTAACCGAGATAAAAGAATATATAAGAGAAAATTTCCCTGATGAAGAATTAAATAATTATGAAGCTATTTCATCAAAACTTCCCGAACAATTTAAAAGTGATATGGCGGCTTCATTTCAAGAAGCTGTTGTAGATGTTTTAACGGAAAAATTACTACAGGCATATCTCACATTAAAAAGCTCCGGAACAAACATAAAACAATTACATCTCGCTGGTGGAGTCTCGGCAAATACGAGACTTAGAGAAATGATTTCACAAAAAGTTGAGACGTTAAAAAAATCCGGTGAAATCAATGATGTAGAAGTTTGTTATCCAAAAAGTTTGGCTTTCTGCACAGATAATGCGGCGATGATTGCGAGTGCCGGATATTACGTTTACATGAAAAATCCGAAAGCATTCAAGGCTCATTCAAACATCACTCCAACCACAAGTTTCGACATATTTTAAAGCGACCTTGAATTATCTGTAAAACAGGGTAAAATATAGGTCACGTTAATTATAAAAAAATAATCTTTTTAATCATGACCGCCCAAAATTACAACGAAGATGAAGTCCAGACACAAAAACCTCCATATCAAACACCAAAAGGCGTGCAAGATATTTTGCCTAGAGATCAAGAATACTACACATTTATAAAAAAAGTTGTAAGACATCGATGTAGACAGGCCGGATTCCGCAGAATCACGACTCCTATTTTCGAATTCACAGATGTATTTAAGAGAAGTATTGGAAGCGAGACAGATATAGTTTCAAAAGAAATGTATGTGTTTGAAGACAAAAAGGGTCGAAGTTTAACATTGAAACCTGAGAGCACTGCAGGTGTTGTACGTGCGTATATTCAACACAATATGCACGATCTGCCTCAGCCGGTTGAGCTTTATTATATTGAACCGCATTTCCGCTACGACAGACCACAAAAAGGTCGTTATCGCCAATTCTGGCAGGTTGGCATCGAGGTTCTCGGTGTGAGTGATGCAGCTCTCGATGCGCAGGTTATTCAGCTTGCTGATCAGATAAATAAGGACCTCGGAATTGATCATATTTTTACACTTCAAATAAATAATATAGGTACCGCTGAGTCACGAAAAGAATACATGCAAGTATTGCAGGATTATTATGCCGGGAAAGAAAGATCTCTATGTGAAGATTGTAAAATTAGACTTGGGAAAAACCCTTTGAGACTTTTGGATTGTAAGCAGGAGGATTGCAAAATTTTGGCTGATCTTGCACCAAAAATGGCTGATTATTTGGACAAAGAATCTCGTGAATTCCATGAGGAATTGAAAGGCTATTTAGATGAAATGGGAATTGAATATGTTGAGAACCCTAAGTTGGTTCGTGGATTGGATTATTATACAAAAACCGTCTTCGAATTCTGGGACAAAACAAGTGGTGCGCAGAATGCAATCGGTGGAGGTGGACGATATGACGGACTTGTTGAATTGCTTGGCGGTAAGCCTACTCCGGCCGTTGGATATGCGTGTGGAATTGAAAGGATGATAGCCAATATGAAGATTGAAAAAGTTCAAGTTCCTTCAAAGGATGATATCCATGTTTTCGTTGCACAGCTTGGTAAAGAAGCTAAAAGAAAATGTCTTCCATTGATCCAACAAATGAGAAATGAAGGCATTAAAACTATGGGGGCTCTTGGCGAAGGGGCTATCAGAAAACAGCTAAGCTTGGCGGATAAATTTGGTGCTCCATACACAGTTATAATGGGAATTACCGAAGTACGTGAAGGTACCGCTATCATCAGAAATATGGCTAAGGGAACACAAGAAACCGTTAAATTAAATCAAGTTATCCCTGCTTTAAAAAAGAAACTCGGAGAAAAATCTCTCGATAAATATTCTCCCGGGGAAATAGTTTACGGTTAAAAAAACTCTCACAAATAAATATCCTATGAAAAAATTTACCCTCAAATTGTTTTTAAGCTTTAGTGCTTTGTTATTCAGCATATTCATAATTTCCGGGACAGCTTTAGCCGCTGTTTTTTCGGATGTGCCTGACGATCATGAATACATCACTGCCATTAAATATTTGAAATCAAAATCCTATATTAACGGTTATTCGGACTCTACTTATAAACCTGAAATTTCCATCAATCGCGCTGAAGCTGTGAAGATCATAGTTGCGTCTTTGGGATTAAATATTACTGCAAATTTTTCGGATTCTTTTAAGGATGTAAAAACTACGGATTGGTTTTATCCTTATGTGATGGCTGCAAAAAAAGCTGGGATTGTCACTGGTGATGGAGCCGGGACTTTTAGGCCAACCGATACCATCAGTCTAGCTGAGACTCTTGCAATTTTGTGTAGAGCTTACGGCGTTGATGTGCCTAAATTAAGCGACTCTGACACTGCTCCTTTTTCTGATGTGAAAGCCACAGATTGGTTTGCGGGCTATGCTAAATTCGCGAAGGATAAAAGTATAGTAATGATGGATGATAACGGACGTGCTGATATTTCTTCCGCTTTGAATAGAGGCAGATTTTCAGATTTGATGTATAGATTTTTGATTGTTAAAGAAAGTAATTGGAAAGAATTTCCTTTCTATGAATCGTGGACTAATTATGAGTCGGACGTTTTGCCTTTTGAGGTTAAATATCCACAAAATTGGCAAATATTAAAGTATTTATTTGATGAAGGGGAAGGTGTAAGTTTTTGGAAAAGTGACTCCGGTTATTTCCAATCATTCCCTGAACGAGTATATCCAAATACCGCTAAATTTGTGGTTGCGTTGGACTCAAATCCCGAGGGATTGAACCAATTTCAGTATTTTTCAAATATCAAAACTATATTCCCTGATGCGGATTTTGATGAGGTGAAGGTTGGTAATTTTTCGGCATTGAGGGTTTCTTATGAAAATGATTACATCGTTGATCAGTATGTTTATATCAACACTGGAGATTTCGATAAAAAAGTTCTTACGATTTACACTCAAAACGGAACCGGAATCCTTGCCGAGCAAAATAGAAAATTTCTTGATGCGCTGCTTAAAACTTTGAATTATAGAGCAGTCAAAATTTCGGATGGAAAAGACTACACCTCTATAAAGAGTAACATTTTCAAGAATGTTTTGGTTGAGGGCAAAGGGAAAGATTTGATTGATTCTCTACCTGACAAGGTTATTATATTCACAGATGCGATTGGCGTTGGTACAGGACCTATAGATTATTACTATAGCTCCACTCTAGGATTAACTTTAAAATACGAAAGAGCCGGAGATGTCATCCTTGATTATAGAGAAAGTCAAACAACATCCTTTTAAATTAAAAATATGATTTCAAAAAAATATCTCACCATCATTCTGTCTATATTGTTACTCATTGCTGCCGCTGTTTTGGCTGTTTCTCAGATCTTCATTGGACAGGATTCAAAAGGCGTGCCATTTTCTGTCGGACCTACTACTCCTCCTTATGTCACTCCTCCTACGACACCTCCTCCTGCAAATTAATTTTCTGGTATTTTGTTGAGAAGAGTGGTAAAAATTGTGTCTAAAGACAATTAATTTAAAACTATGTCTGGACATTCAAAATGGCATTCAATTAAACATAAGAAAGGAGCTCTTGATGCAAAAAGAGGGAAAATTTTTACTAAACATGCAAAATTAATAGCCATAGCGGCGAGACATGGCGGTGATCCCGAGATGAATCCCGGGCTTCGTACAGCCATTGAAAATGCGAAAGCTGACAATGTACCAAACATGAATATCGATCGAGCTGTAAAAAAAGGCTCAGGACAGGACAAAGACGCGGTCATATATGAAGAAATTTTTTATGAAGGATTTGGTCCAAATGGAATTGCTCTTTATATCCACGCGATCACCGATAATAAAAATCGTACATCTTCAGATTTAAAAGCAATTTTGAGCCGCAAAGGTGGTGGAATGGGTGCTACAGGAAGCTCTTCTTGGGTGTTCGAACAAAAAGGCTTAATAACTGTTCCAATGAAACCTGGAGTGAATTTGGATGAAATGGAATTGATGCTGATAGATGCAGGTGCATCTGATATCAAAAAATCTGATGATGTTTTGGAAGTATTTACTGACTTCACGGAATTGGCTCAGGTAAGAGGAAACCTAACTAAAAATGGTATTGCATTTGAAAGTGCTGAGGTTGCTTTTATTCCAAAACAGACTGTAAAACTCACGACTAAAGATGATGCCGAGAAGG
>DAONBD010000009.1:3582-13669 GCA_035401345.1 Candidatus Altimarinota bacterium | reverse complement strand
ATCAGAACAAAAACAACAAGCATCACAAAAGCGGACAAAATTTGAGATATATCCGCAACAAAAATACTCAAAGCCCCCATCAACCCAATCAATCCAAAAGTCCGCACACCCGCAAAAGCATGACCACGTCCATTGTTTTTTTTATTTTGCTCCCTTTCAAGTCCGATAAGGATAGAAAGCCCGAGAGCCATTCCAAATTGTTGAAAGACTTCTCCGTACATCGCTTGCCATTTTATACGGCAAGTCGTAAAATTACAATCGACATGTCCTATAACCTCATTAAACATGTTTATAACACCATCTTTTTTATTGATCGCACTGGCTATATACATCGCGGTCATCCTGATTCCTGCATTACTTTACCCAAAAAAATTCATAAAAGCAGTTAAGGAAGTAATGGACTCAAAAGCCAATATGAGAATTGTAGGTATGAATATTTTGATAATTGCTTTTTTGTTTTTAAGCGTTCATTGGAAATTAAATGGAGGCTGGTTTATTTTGATTCCGATACTCGGCTGGCTATCATTCGCAAAAGGAGTTATGTATATGATTTTCCCAGAAACTATTCAGAAGTTGGCAAAAAAAGTATTTTTAAAATCAGAAAAAGTTCTCACAACAGTCGCCTTTATAGATTTATTATTTGCTATTGGATTAATATATGTAGCTCTATACATTTATTAAAAAACTCGTAACAAGACAACGACTGAAACTTAAACAGAAAATATTGCACAAAAAACCTCTCGCTAACGAGAGGTTTTATTTTTCAGCCCTGAAAATCTCTTTAAATCAAAAGATACAAAACTAAGCTTTCATTCTCTTCTGCAAAGTCTTCAATCCTCTTGCTGAAACCTTTACAGTTTCAGTTTTTCCTGTTGCTGGATTGTAAACCTTTTTTTTGATCATATTTGGCAAATATCTTCGTTTTGTCTTGATATTTGAGTGGCTCACTTTGCTTCCTACAGAAGGTTTTGAACCTGTTACTGAACATACTCTAGACATATTTTTTCTTTATTAATTTTAACGCTTGCACATTCTACCCACAATCTCGCAAAAGGCAAGCCAAAAAGGCCCCAGTTCACATCAATTTCATCAGTTCCAAACTTCAAAAACAATCACTATTCAAAACAATCTTTAGAAAAAATCTTAACAGGTATCGTACAAAGCATAGTTTCGATAAAACCATCCACTGTCAGAATTAGAAATACTCCTTCAAACCTCCTCAAAAGATAGATATCACCAAGTCCAAACATCACAAAAGCAAAAAGACTATAAAAAATAAAATACATTATGCCCTTCCATGTCTTTCTGTTGATTTCCAAACACGCGTGACGAAAAAGAAAAGTCAAAACAAATCCCACAAAAAAATCCTTCACAAATATCAGCAACAAAGGATTTTTAAGATTAAAAAAGTCCCCACTAATCTCTTGCAAAACCTCAGGATAAAATCCGAAAACTTTAAAAATTAAAAAATTATAAGCACAGGCCAAAGATCCGGCCATAGCCCCACCAAGCAAAAAATACTTCCATCCGAATTTATTAGAATTCACAACATCCATCAGTAAAAATTTACATAATTAAAGGTTTCTACACAAGCGGCGCTGAAAACTTTTCCTCGCCCAAACTATTTGCAGTACCCGCTTCAGGCGTGTAAGTCGCGCCATCACCCTTGTCCATCGCCTCGATCAATTTCGAGACTTCATCTTTTGGCATACCATAAGTTTTTCTAGAATTTTCAATAATCTGCGGACTCAAATCATTAGTAACCTTCGGCACAGAAAGTGTGTACCCTGAGAAAGGATCGCGAAGTTTTCCATCAATCGTCATTTTCACATAAAACTCACGAACACCGAGATTAATAATATCGTTCGCTTTCAAAACCGGCGTGAACTCTCGTTCGAGATTAAAAGCATCCTCAGCACCAACTCTGAAAGAAATCATCGATCCCACATTTCCGAAAACCATTGATTTCGTATAATCATCGAGCTGTCCCAAATGTTGATGTGACACACAAAGATTTAGTCGATATTTACGCGCCTCAGACAAAATCTCACCAAAAGTATGTGTAGCAAATTTACAACCATCAGAATCAAGACAATCACGAACCATACGATTCGTAATTACAACCCCGTCTGGCACTATCGCCAACTCTTCTCCTGGAAGCAAAAATCCTCCCTCACGACAACACTTTCTACAACCATCTGATATAGCCTGCTGACAATCAACAATCTTACCATCCCCCATTATCTCAGCACATTCCCTATATGTGTTAAAATAGTTAGTCATATTAATTTTATTAGCGACACAAAATAACATTTTTAAATCAAATGTCAAACGCCTTTCTACCTATAGATAAAAAAGCATCGTTGACACAAAAAACCACAAAGGCTTACAATAAGCTCCTTTTTATTTTTTTAACACTCTGTAGTATGAACAGAATGGAATCACAAAGCCAAGAAACAACTCCTCAAACACCGTCGACCCTTTCTTCAACAATGAGGAAAATCGGACTAGCAGTATTAACTATACTAGCAGCAGCAGGATGTAATGGAAAAGTAACAGACGGATTCGGAGTTATCAGCGAAACAGGAAAATGTTTACAAGCAAAAATAAAAGATACACTTGCCGACAAATGTGCCACTGAAGAAGGAAAAAGTGAACTAGCAACCTTTGTATTAGGAGGAAACTGCGAAAGAATACCAGATGCAGAAACTCCGTTATCATTTGCAGGCAACAAAGGAACCGCAAGAGATTTCGTACAAAAAGGCGTCGACAATCTATGCAGACAAGATTAATAATCACTTAAATCGCTTCCGGCATACCCAACTCGACATCTTTCATTGCGAGATAGATTAAATTTTCTCCGTAAATCCCCTCTTTTTTTAATTCCTCAATTATCTCAGCAGTTTTTTTAAAATATTCGTCCTTTGAATATTCTTTATTTAGAATGTGATATTTCTTGTGTTTCAAATTCGTACACCCGAAACAATGCTCACACTGATGCATGCAATATCCATACTTACAATCTCGACACCCGATCATCCAAAAACTCGAATCAACATTAAATCCAACAGCTATACTCATACAATCATGACAAAGCTGTCCACCATGGACATACAATCCATCCACACTATCCTTCGTCCCAAAACAATTCCAAAGATAAATTCCATCCTCGCAATCATCCGAATCAAAAGCGGCATAACAATTATTTGAATTTGAATTGTAATCCCCTACACATTTTTCAGATCGGATTTGCTGCCACTGACAATGCGGAACACTATACCTAATTTCATTAAACTTCTTCATTAACCCATTTACACCACCACTTTTCACATCCTCAAACCATCCCCCATTCTCAAAAAATTCTTTTTTCAATTCAGCCACTTTCCTCCCATACTCATCCTTCGAAAATTTTTCATTAAAAATCATATACTCAGCCTGACGAAGCCCACTACAACCGAAACAATTCTTGCATCCCCTCAAATCCTCACACAAAAAACAATCCGTATTATTCGCCCCATTCCAACAATAATCACAGTTGTAAAAATTAACAGCATCCATACACTCGTAAGCCAATTCACTCTCCCTCACGCCCATACCATCGGTACAATCTTTCACGTGCTGCGAATGATTCATATAAAAACTATCCTCCAAATAATCGCACGCGAAACACATATAACAACTCTTCGCCTTATAACAAAACGAAGTATATTCACTGTTTTCATCATCCTGCCTCGGCGCGAAATGTTTCGGTTCACGAATCAAAAGCTGCCTAAATTCTTCCAAAAATGTCATATGCAAAATTAAATTAATTAATCCGTATCAAACTTCTCCACATCCGCAAGCGGCCACTTTCCCCACTCACCGTCCTTCTTCATTTGTTCAATTATTTCCGCTCGCTTACGCTCCCATTCAGCAGGCTCATATTTTTGATTCAATATCATGTACTCACCGTGATTCACCCCAATACATCCGAAACAATTCTTAGAATTAAAAACTTGAAAACAGTAATCACAATCACGAATAAATTCACAGTAATAAATAAAATTCGAATTGTAAGCTTTGCCTGGAAAAAGCCCTTCGTAACACATTTGCAAATCAACACCTCCCTCTATATCCCAAGTATCAACATTTTTATCACCATAAGTCGTATAAACACGATTCAAATATCCGCAATCTTGCAAATTAGAAGAATTAAAACACCAGTAAGCTCTTTGCGCCTCTTCCAAATGATCGCCAAGTGAATTATCCACGCGATATTGCATCGCATGTTGATGTGGAATTTTTAATTTAATTTTTTTGAATTCATTTAGTATCGCATCCAATCCTTTTTTTCTCCACTCCAAAACTTTTTCATTATAAGTTTTTTCATCCAACTGTTCATTAAATAAACAATAATTTTTCTGCCTCAAACCAGAACAACCAAAACAATTATTACATCCAATACAGTCATAACAAAAAAGCGACTGACTTACCCTCCTGCAATCCTGTAAATAAGTGCCATCATAACACTCTTTGCAATCCAAACATCCATAACAAAGTTCACATTTATCACACGTTGAACAATCACAACAATCCTTCAACTACTCGCCCTCGGTACAATAAAAAGAATTCCAAAATTTATCACCAAAAAAACACATGTAAGACATTTTCGAAAAATACAAATAATCATTGTAGTCACACGCAGTATTTTTGAATCCGCGAATTCCAATATGCGGAGTCTTTTGTTTTAATTTTTTAAAATCTTCAAAGAATGTCATGTCAAAATTTTATAAAAATTTATAACAAAAATTTCCCCATTGTGATTGACACAATTTCTTTTTACATCTTTCTGAATATTTTTTTGCATCTGTTTTTAATCTGTTAAAAGCCAACCGCGATTATACACTCATTTTTTCT
Organism: Candidatus Altimarinota bacterium; assembly: GCA_035401345.1. Classification (GTDB taxonomy): domain Bacteria; phylum Patescibacteriota; class Gracilibacteria; order UBA1369; family LOWO2-01-FULL-3; genus DAONBD01. The sequence goes on along the minus strand of DAONBD010000009.1, from coordinate 8,773 downwards.
CAAACAAAAACTACAAATAATATTGCACAACAATCTTGACAATGTAGCTTCAAATAATTAATGTGATTTTTGTAATTCTTATACACATCTTAAATTCCTTTTTATGACAAACAAACACGCGAGTAAACAACACGGGATAACTACCCACAACACTACTCGCCCGAAGTCTAAGCTCGTAAAACGCAACAACAAACATAAATCAGTTGCACGAAAGAGCAAGGTTCTTGAGCAAAGACTTGCGGCTAAAAAAACAAGAAATACGTCCAAACCTTTAACCTCATCTCCTATGGTAGTTAAGAAAAAAGCAACAAAAAAAGTTGCTAAGAAACCAGTAAAAAAGGTTGCGAAAAAAGTTGCAAAGAAACCTGTAAAAAAGGTTGCAAAGAAGGTTGCAAAAAAACCTGTGAAGAAAGCTAGAAAATAGTTTTCTTTAAACTTTTCGCAAAATTTTGCTGATTAAAAAATGGGACCCTGTTACTACCAAGTAACGATCCCATTTTTTATACATAAGAGCTTTTTCAAAAGCATTCTCAACATCATCAATCAACTCAATTTCAATATTTTTTGCATACGCGCCAAAAGTTTTTCTAAAAATTTTATTTAACACCGCGATACTTTCACTTCGCGTCTCATGCGAAGAAGTGAAAATAATTTTTCTTAATTTGATTTTTTTAATTTTTTCAAAAAATCCCTTCGCATCTTTTCCCTTCATCATTGAAAAAATAAAAACAAATTCAGCATCGGCACCAAATTTTTCGTTTAATTTATTGACTAACATTTCAGCGCTCTGCGGAGTATGAGCCATATCAAAAACAGCCTTCACAGAACCGAAACGCCTCACATCAAACCTACCGATCATTTTCAGCCCACTATATACATCGTCAAATTTCCCCAAATCAACATTTATCAAATTCAACAACGCAACCAACGCAGTCGAATAATTATCATCGTGTTTATCAAAGTTCTTCTCAACAAAAAAAACAGGCACATTCAATCGTCGCGATAAAATATTTTCTTTCACGATTTTTTTCTGCGGAGCAACGACCAAAGGCACTTTATGTTTCACATTCCATTCCTTAACAATTCCAAGCTTCTCATTCAAAATTTTGGTATAAGTCTTGCCGAGAATTTCAGTGTGCTCTTTTTCTACACGCGTTAGAACTGTCACAACAGGCCTGCACACATTTGTACTATCCAATCTTCCTCCCAATCCAACTTCCAAAACAACATAATCAACTCCACAATCCACAAAATATTTAAACCCAATCGCTGTCAGCAATTCAAAATACGAAACTTTAGATAAATTATGAGATTCGTTAAATTGCTCTCTGAATTTTTTCAACTCATTCACATACTTAATAAAATTCTTAAGTGAAATAAATTTTCCCCCGACACCAATACTCTCGGTAATATTCAATATATAAGGCGAATTAAAAACGCCGGCCTTGAAACCCACACGATTTAAATATGAATAAATCAAATTAGACGTCGTCCCCTTCCCTTTCGAGCCAGTCACATGAATCGCCTTCAATTTTTTATATTCCGGACAATACTCATCCAAAAAAGCAGAAAATCTTTTCAAATCAAAAACCTCCTCTCCGTAACGATATTTCACAATATCTTCATACGACACGGACGATTTCAGATAATTCACAGCAGATTCCAAATCATTAATTTTCATGCTATAAATAAAGCACACATGGGTCTTTTTACAAAAAGAAAATTAGCAGTCAGAAGAGGATCAAAATATCAGTACGGCAAAAGCCCGATATTTTCATCGAGATTTGGACGAAAAAAACTTTTAAGATCCGGAGGCCCGACAAGTTTCCACAGAATCCCTGCAAAATCATTTTCATTAAGAAAATTATTTCCGAAAATACCGAGCAAAGTAAAAAAAATAACAGTGATATTGATAACAATTGGAGTCGTAGCATTTTTGACATACACAATCGCCTTCTCAAATTTTTTATTAATTAAAGAAATAAAACCCCAAACAGACAGCAAAACAAACACTCCTGAGTTAATGACCAAAGTTGCAGATTCATTAAAATCATTTAAAAACAAAAACATTATATTTGCGAAAAAATCTGAAATGATCGCAAAAATTCAGCGCACATTCCCAGAAATAGAGGACGTAAAAATTTCAAAAGACCTGCCATCAACGATCTTAATTAAATTCGAAGAATATCCGATAGTCGCAAACATCACAAATATGGCGGAAAACGGAACAAATAAAAAATACCTGATAAGTTCTATCGGATATGCGATCAAAGAAAATGAAACTGATCCAAATCTTCCATTCATAAAAATAAAAACAGTAGAACCTATCAACACAGATGGAGCCGTAATCGAACCGGAAAAATTGAAATACATATTGAATGCAATGACGTATTTCAAGGAAAAATTCGGAATGAAAATCCTTGAAGCCGAATACAAAGTAATTCCGCGCGAACTACATCTAAAGACAGAGAAATACTTTATTATCTGGCTCGACATACAAAAACCTTTCGAAGACCAATTGAAAAAATTAAAAAAAGCTTTGGTAAAACTCGATATATTCAATGAACCTCTGGAATATATAGATTTACGTATAAGTGGTGAAAGCGGAGATAAAATTATATACAAAAGAAAAACTTAAGATTGTCAACTAGGTGTAATTTTAAAAAACGCGATTTTCTGGTATAATCACAACAGCAAAATAAATATAAACACACAAATATGTCACAAGCTTCAAAGCTAGCTCTTATAAAAGAAATGCTCGAATCAGCCGAGAGTAGTTTGAGAACAGCAAAACAAATGATCTCAGAACTGGTCGGCCCTGGCGATAAAAATTCCTATGCGCGAAAAGCCGAAGCAATAGATACAAACGATCACGAAGACGACGGAGAAGACAAGATCGTAGAAGGAGTTTTCGATGGAGAAAAAATGCAGGACAAAAACGAAAAAACATTCCCTGTACCTGCAAATTACGCTTCAAAATCCAAATTGGTTCCCGGAGACGTTTTGAAATTAACGATCAAAGCTGATGGCTCATTCGTTTACAAACAAATCGGTCCGGTTGAAAGAAAAAAAGTTGTTGGAGTCCTCACTTATGAAGATGGCCAATACAAAGTAATAGCAAATGCAAAAGCATACAAAGTACTACTCGCTTCTGTTACATATCACAAAGCTGAAATCGGCGATCAGGTAACGTTGATTATTCCTGAAGTCGAAGATTCTCAGTATGGTGCGATCGAAGCGGTTATTCCAAAAGACATATCAGACCTCGATACAGAGGGTGAATTTTAATCTTAAAAACAATACAAAATGGACGATAATACATTAGATCCAAACACACAAAATCAATCAACTCCGATAACTCCTGAACCTGAACAAGTTCCAACAATGAACCTCGAAACAGGAGAAATCAGTAATACCCAAGAACCTACAATTCAAATGGCTGAAGAAACTCCTACACAAATTTCTGACGAAACGCCAGTCCAAGATCAGGCCCAAACTCCCACAATAACATATATTCCGGAGACACAACCTGTGGAAACTGAGCCAACCATAGAAACAACACCGGTTACTGAAGAAATGCCTACAGAACAAACAATGCCTTTGAATGTAGAGAAATCTTCAATGTATGCAGAGTTACCTGTAACAGAAGAGTTACCTGTGGCCGAAGAAATACCTACAAACGAAAACTCATATACTCCTGAAAAAGAACCAATGAGTGAACAACCACTAATGCCTGAAAACGAACCTTCGACCGAAGAAATGGTAAACCCAATACAGCCCCAAGAGGACAAAACTGAAAAAATTACAAAAATTTTAAAAACCGTAGTTCCGATAATTGTCGGACTTGTCGTCGTAGCAGGAGGATACTTCGTTTATGCGAATTTCATTAAAAGCCCTGAAAATCCATCAATCGATCAATCTCAAGATATTCCAAATTTCTTAAATACATACACTGAAGAATCTGAAGAAATTCCAAGTGAGTATGAAGATGCCTTGGAAGAATTAATGGAAACACAATCAGAAACAACAGAAGAAGAACCGACAACAGAAAACACTCAAGTAGAAGAGGAACTTACCACAGAAGAAGACTCATCAGCGAACTCATCAAACGATGAATTTACTGAAGAAGAGACACCAAAAGTTAAAGTTCCAAGAAGTTAAAAATCTGTTATATTGTCGCCATGAAATTTGCGTGGGACAAAATTAAAAGACCTATAATATGTCTTGCTCCAATGGCCGGATTTACAGATTCGGCATTTCGGCAAATCGCGAAAAAAATCGCTCCTGAAATAATATGTTTTTCAGAGCTTACGAGCATTAATGCAATCGCACACAACAGTGAAAAGACATTGAAAATGTTGGAATTTTCAGAGACGGAACAACCTTTGATTATGCAATTTTTCGGGAATGATACGGAAATTTTTATCAAAGCAGCAAAAACCCTGGAAAAATCCGGAGCATCTGGAGGAATAGATATAAATATGGGATGTCCCGCTCCAAAAGTCACCAAAAATTGCTACGGTTCAGCACTCCTGGAACACCCTGACAAAGCGGCCAAAATAGTCGAAACATTATCAAAAAACACCTCTCTCCCGGTTTCAGTAAAAATTCGAATAGGATACCAGTCATACAACGAAGAAAAATTCAAAAAAATCATAAAAATGCTCGAGTCCGCAGGAGCAAAAGCCATTACTATACACGGTCGCACCACAAAACAAGGATATTCGGGCAAAGCCGATTTCACCCCTATCTATCTCGCAAAAGAAACATTAAAAATACCCGTAATTGGAAACGGAGATATAACATCAACAGAAGAAGCCTTAAATAAATTAAAAAGCCCGGACGGGAAAATCACACTCGACGGACTCATGATAGGACGCGCGACAATCGGAAATCCATGGATATTAAAAAACATATACAACACAGTGCACAATCTGGAAAAAATACAGAAAACACATCCGACTCCCCTATCTTTTGCCAAAAAACTTCCGACGATAAAAAAACACTTCAAACTAGCACTCAAAATACACGGCGAAAAAATAGGCCTTTTGGAAATGAGAAAACATCTTGGAGGCTACATTTCAGGAATCCCAAACGCTTCAATTTACAGAAGTGAAATATTTAAAGAAGAAAATCCCGAAAAAGTCCTCACACTACTCGAGAAATTCGCAAAATTATAAAAATTCAAAAC
>DAONBD010000009.1:0-3482 GCA_035401345.1 Candidatus Altimarinota bacterium | reverse complement strand
ACCCAACGAAATCCCCCACCAACACCCTTGCGCTAAGACTGATTTTTATGGTATAATAACCAGATAAAAATAAATACAAATATGTACAAATTAGACAAAATTTTCAGGACTGCAGTCAAATACAAAGCTTCGGACATATTCATATCGTCCGGCGCAAAACCATCTCTTCGCATAAACGGAGATATAGTCGTGATTGAAGATCACGAAATCATGACAAAGAAAATGGCCGAAGAGCATTTGCTCGAACTTCTCACAGAAGAACAGAAAAAAATCTTCGAAAAAAGTCTAGATATGGACTTTTCGATAGAGATCGAAGACATCGCAAGATTCAGAGTAAATATATTCGTACAAAGAAGAGGTATAGCGGCTGCATTCAGACTTATTCCGGAAAATCCGATGAGTCTTGACGACCTCGGAATGCCTCCACAATTGAAAAAAATTGCGGCAATGAAAAAAGGCCTGGTGATAGTGACTGGAATGACCGGATCAGGCAAGTCAACAACTCAAGCCGCGATCATAAATGAAATTAATAAGACATCAAAAAAACATATAGTTACAATCGAAGACCCAATCGAATACGTCCATAAGAATCAATCATCTATCGTTGAACAAAGAGAAGTTGGAGTACACACTATTAGTTTTCAAAAAGCTTTAAAATCAGTGATTAGAGAAAATCCGGATGTCGTAATGATCGGAGAAATGAGAGATTTGGAAAGTATAAAACTCGCAATCACGGCGGCGGAAACAGGACAGTTGGTAGTTGCTACACTACATACTAGCGGATGTGCTAATTCAATAAACAGAATCGTTGACTCATTCCCTCCTGAACAACAGAGCCAAGTAAGAGCGCAGTTGTCCGAATCACTTGCCGCAGTTGTATGGCAAACATTAATTAAAACAAAAGACAAAAAAGGACGTATAGCGGCATTGGAAATAATGTTCAACAACAACGCCGTATCAAACATGATAAGAAAAGCCGCTACTCACCAAATAAATTCTGTCATAGAAACGTCTACAAAAGAAGGCATGCAGACTATGAAGAAAGCGGTAACGGACTTATTCCATACCGGACTTATCAGTGAAGAATCGGCATTGGAAAATATTCCGAAAGATTTCGACTCATAAACGACTAAAAATGATTAAAAAAATATCGAAAATACTGTTATCACTGACTTTACTACTTAGTGTGGGAATGGCATTTTCATCGAATATCGCCATGGCCAATGGAACGAGTTTGGCCGAACAACAATTCCAAGTAGATAAGTATTTGGACCTGGATGGAGGAGGAACCGGAAAAGAACAAAGCCAGTCATACTTCAAAAAAGAAGGGACCTCCCCAACAATAGTGTTTATGTTAAAAATAATAGAGCTCGCTGTAAAAATCGCGGGGACTTTGGCGGTCACGTTAATGATAGCAACAGGACTAACAATGGTAGTCTCACAAGGAAATCAAAATGTATTGGAAAAAGGTAAACAAATGTTTTTACACGAAATACTTGGACTTGTAATCATATTCGTTTCATATGTAGTCATCACATTCGTCCAAAGCATATTCACAACATAATAAATGAAAAATAAAATTTTTAAACAAATAGCGATACTGATAATCACAATGATTTTGGCAATTCATGGGTATACAGCGATGGCTTCCAGTTTTGCAGGGGCATTAGGCGAAGCAAACCAGGCAGAAGGCCAAAAAGCAGATGACATAGTCAAAACAAATTCAGAACCAGCCAATTTATGTATTCAAAATGAAGACATGAGTAAAATCACCGCAGTCATAGAAGAGCCTTTGGATTTCGGAAGCTTATCGGAAACAGATAAAAACGCATTCAGAAACTGTGTAAGAATCACAATTTGCGCAAAAAGAGATCCTGCAAAAGGAGGAAAAGTCGAGTGCGTATCAACATTAAACAAAGAAGGAACAAAAGTCGATGGACTAAATCCAGAAATATTCAAAGTCAGCTACAATCCAGTCCAAGTATTCCTATCTAAATCCGGAGTGGACATGCTGTATATTTACATCGGCGCGATATACAGATGGGGCGCCAGCGTAATAGGTATTATAGCTGTACTTGTTATAGTAATTTCAGGAATTCAAATTTCAGCGGCGGGAGGAGAGCAATCAGTCGTAACAAGTGCAAAAACAAGAATCACTCAATCATTAATAGGAATAGTAATACTGTTTTTATCAGGAATAATTTTATACACAATCAATCCAACATTCTTTACAGCCGGATCATAATGAAAAAATTACTAGCAACAATCATAGCATTCTCAACTACATTTCAATCCGCACTTGCAAGCGCGATAATCATCCCAAAACCTGAAGGACTTCCGGGCCCCACAGCGAGCCAACAAGCATCCCAACTCAGGGCATGGTTCGCTCAAACACTACTCCCGGGATGGGCAACCGGACTGATTGGATTCGTAGGCACAGCAGCACTAGTCATGGTAGTAATAAGCGGAATTAGATACTTAACAGCATATACCAACGAAGAAGCCGCAACCGGTGCAAAAAAAATGCTTATATTCTCAATTGTAGGACTACTGCTCGCAGTATTCTCATATACAATCGTTGCAATCATTTCGAACCTGACAATCTAAATAAATGAAAAAAATATTAAAAAAATTAGCCATATATCTAACGACAATTATAGCAATCACAGGATTGAATTTTGCTATTTTAGAAATTTCAGACACAGCCAACACCGCAAATGCCGGAACAGCTGCTCCGATAGAGGATTTGCTCCCACAAAAATTAGGACCAGAGATCTATAATATTTGGCACGACGATGACAAAGATGCGCAATCACAGGAGAATCAAAAACAACTTGAAAGTTATATAGCGCTCACCAACAAACCACTTCCGGACATCCTCGCCTCTGTAATCAAAACAATGTTATATTTAGTCGCAAGTCTGACGGTAGTATCACTCATAGTAATCGGTGTACTTTTCTTGACTGGAAGCATGACGGAAGACAACATATCAAAAGCAAAAAAAATACTCGGATACATAGGAATAGGAATTATTATAATTTCAGCGTCATATGGAGTAATCAGCGGAATCCTGGAACTTGACTTCTTTACATAATGAAAAAAATATTAAAACAATTAGTGATACTCGGAATGCTCATAGGATGTGTGCTGTTTTTGTTACCAGAAATGAGCTTCGCATATTCAATACCGAAACAATACATGCCGGAAAACACACCATTCGATCTAAATTTTGACAAAGGAGATGTCGAAAAAGCCCCAGAAGCACCATTAATTTTAATTCTTCAAATCATATCCGGAACACTTTTATACATCGCGGCACCAATAGCTGTTATATCAATCGTGCTGGCGGCATTCACCCTAGTCTCAAGTGCGGGCGCAGCAGAGAAATTGGAAACAGGGAAAAAACACTTAACATGGGCAATTCTAGGATTGCTTCTCATAATCTTCTCATACGCAATAGTACGAGCAATCATCACAATCGC
>DAONBD010000008.1:0-14628 GCA_035401345.1 Candidatus Altimarinota bacterium | reverse complement strand
CCTAAAAGTCTTGTCCGTAGCGCCATTATTGGCAAGTATTATTAAAAACGTTCACGACGATAAGTCTGTGACGAAGGAATTATAGTAGAGTCCGGGACTTAAGTATTATTAACAACAAAAATATGCAAATTTACATAGGTTCTGATCACGGTGGGTACGAAATGAAAAATTCATTAAAAGATTATTTGGTTAGCAAGGGGAATGATGTGACTGATTTGGGATGTTTCTCCACGGATTCTATTGATTATCCAGATATTGCGAGGGAGGTTGCTGAAAAAGTTACTGAGAATCCCGGTTCACGTGGTGTGTTAATTTGCGGTACGGGGATCGGTATGCAAATTGCTGCAAATAAAATTCCTGGAATTCGTGCGACTGTAGCGACTGATGAGCACATGGCTGAAATGTCACGTAAACACAATGACGCTAACGTGATTACATTGGGTGGACGGACTACCGAGATGGAAATGGCTAAAAAAATTGTGGATAAATTTTTGAGTACCGATTTTGAAAATGAGGAAAGGCATGTGAGAAGAGTGGAGAAAATGATGAATATGAAGAATGGGGAGAAGTAAAAACAGGTTTTTCTTATTCCGGTGAATTTTAAATAAAAATATGAGCGTAAAAATTGCACCATCAATATTGTCAGCTGACTTTGGAAGGCTTCGAGAAGAGGTTGAGACTGTTTTGAATGCTGGTGCTGATATGATTCATGTTGATGTGATGGATGGACATTTCGTGCCGAATATTTCTATCGGCGTTCCGGTTGTGGCTTCATTGGCGCGTTTTGTGAAAGCTCCTCTTGATGTTCATTTAATGATCGAAAATCCGGAAAAATATGTTAATGCTTTTGCTGATTCTATGGGGCGTGGAGTGGACGGGGAAAATCGCGATGTTTCGTCTGATTATATTGTTGTGCATGCTGAGGCGTGTGGTGGAGACGGAGGTTTTGGGCTTGGGTCTACTGAGGCTTTGATTGAATGTTTGAAATCTATTAAATCACGTGGTATCAAGGCTGGGTTTTCTGTTAAGCCTGGTACTGCAATTGAGTTGTATGAAGGTGCTTTGGAATATACCGATATTGTTTTGGTCATGACTGTGGAGCCTGGCTTTGGTGGGCAAAAATTTATGGAGGATATGATGGGTAAAGTTAAATGGTTAGCTGAAAAAAAAGCTGCTTCGTCTGTTGAGGATGGTGGAAATTTTGGATATGAAATTGAAGTCGATGGTGGAGTGAACGCAGAGACTGCAAAGGTTTGTCGTGATGCCGGCGCGGAGGTTTTTGTTGCCGGCAGTTATGTTTTTGGAGCTGAAGATTACAAGGTTGCAATTGATAGTTTGAGGTTATAGCCCGAGTTGTTCAGCGACGAAATCTATATCTTTGTCCCCGCGGCCCGAGAGGTTGACGAGGATCGTTTGGTCGGGCCTGAGAGTGCTTGAGAGCTTGGTCGCGTAGGCGAGTGCGTGCGCGCTCTCGAGGGCCGGTATGATCCCTTCAGTTTTTGTTAATTCCATAAAAGAGTCTAAGCACTCTTGGTCTGATGCCGTGACATAACGGACGCGTGTTATGTCTTTCAAGAAACTATGTTGCGGGCCGACGCCTGGGTAGTCGAGGCCTGATGCAATTGAATAAACAGGCATCGGTTCTCCACGGTCGTCCTGTAGTAGATATGTGTGCATTCCGTGCAAATTGCCCGGTGTTCCTAGTGTGAGGGTTGCTGCGTGTTCGCCTGGCGCGAGTGATTTGCCACTTGGCTCAACTCCATACATATTAACTTCTTCGTCTTCTAGGAATGCTGAAAACAATCCAATCGCATTCGATCCACCTCCTACGCAAGCGACGAGGTTATTTGGGAGTGCGCGCCCTGTCAGCTCTTTGAATTGTTCTTTTGCTTCTTCTCCGACTATGCGTTGGAAATCGCGTACTATCATTGGATACGGATGTGGTCCTACGACCGATCCGATCCCGAAGAACGTATTTGTTGGGTCTTGTACGAAAGCGCCGAAGGCGCTGTCCACGGCTTCTTTCAGGTCCTGACGCCCTGTCTCGACCGATACTACTTTTGCTCCAAGCATTTTCATGCGAAGTACGTTCGGTTGTTGTTTCTCGATGTCCTTTTTCCCCATGTGGATTTCGCACTCCAATCCCATACATGCCGCAGCTGTCGCAAGTGCGACCCCGTGTTGTCCGGCGCCCGTTTCTGCCAACAGTTTTTTCTTTCCCATGTGTTTTGCGATCAATGCTTCACCGAGCGTGTGGTTGATTTTGTGGGCGCCGGTGTGGTTGAGATCTTCGCGCTTTAGATATATTTGCGCGCCTCCGTATTTACGTGAAAGATTTCGTGCGTGGAAGATCGGGCTCGGGCGTCCGACGTAATGCTTTAAATAGTATTTTAACTCGTTGGTAAATTCTGGGTCGACGCGAAGTTTCTCGTACGTTTCAGCGATTTCATCCATCAGCGCGATGAGTTGAGGCGGCAAAATTTGTCCGCCGTATTCGCCGAAATATCCTTCTTTTGACGGTGTAATGTCATATTGTTTATTCATATTGTTTGTTGGTTAATTTGTTGTTTTAAAAATAATAAAAAAACGGCTCGTTTCCTTTTCGAGCCGGCGTGATATGTGTTTAATATTAGATGATTAACGTTTTCACCAGCTCTTAAAGTCTTTCCACCATCTTGGCTTCTTTTCTTCGAGTTGTCTTACAACTTCTGCTCCGCGACTTACTGTCGTGAGGCCAACTTTTAAATGTTTTGCGATTTCTCTTTGAGTAAAATTTTGAAGTAGCATCGTCATTATTTCCAGTCTTGTTTCCATTTCTTTTAATTCTGACTGTGTTAAAACCGCTTTTAAAAAGCTTTCTATTTCAGTTCTTCCGCCTGTATTTCTTAGTGCTCTTACGATTTCGTACATATTATTTCTTTGCGGTTAATTTTTCGGTTTTGATAGAGGGGCGTGGTGTTGTATTTTTTTCTTCGTTTTCGTTCTCGTGTACTAGTACACTGTAACATAGTTTAAGATTTTAAGAAGGAAAAGTCAAGCTCGACGACTTTTTTTTTGGATTTTCAACCTGTCTGTTTATATATTTGCGTATCTACTTTCTTGCGTAACGTCTAGTTAGATCATATAATGCGGCGGCTTTTTAGAGGCTTGTTTTTGGAGGCTTGGCCGGTTTCGGCTTGAGGCCGCAAGTAATTAATAAAAATATGGCAGAACCAAGATGTCCTTATTATGGGAAGTGTGGAGGTTGCGATGCGCAACATGTTGATTATGCGGTGCAACTCGAAAATAAGCGGAAGGCTTTGATCGACGCTTTGAAGTGCAAAGAGTTTCCGGAGGATCGAGTTCTGGCTTTTTCGGATACTGAGTATGGCTATCGCAACAGGATGGATATGGCTTTTTGGAATAACTGGTTTTTGTCGGCGGGGCGTGAATTGCCGGCTGGTGATAATGGCAAAGATAGACTTGGGTTTCGCGTGAAGGGCAAGTGGTTTGATGTTGTTGATGTAAGTCGGTGCGCGATTTCAAATAGTCGGCTGAACGAGCTTTTGGCCGAGGTTAGAGCTTTTTTTGTGGATACGGATGAGGATTTCGATGCTTATGATTTGAATAAAAAGAAAGGAACTTTTCGATATTCGGTTATCAGAACTCCCGCAGGTGATTCTTCGATTTGTTTTGTTTTGAATGCGGATTCGACGAGGCTGGATGAGGCGGTCGAGAGGGTGAAAAAGTTTGCTTTTGGCGGTGAGAATGGTAGCGGAAGTAGCAGTGGTGGCGCCTGGAAGGGCTGTAGCGCGAATAATGTTTCCGTGGCTTATGTAAGCTCTTCGACGGACGTGAGTGTTTCTGAGGAATTTTTTGTAATCAAAGGATCTGATATGTTGGTTGCTGATTTGATGGGGAAAAAATTTGAATTTTCTGTGCAGGGATTTTTTCAAAATAATTCTGCGATGGCTGAAAAAATGCATAAGTATGTGCATGAGATCTTGGAGAAATCTAATCGCGGGCAGTATGCATTTTTGCTGGATTTATATGGAGGAGTTGGGACTTTTGGAATTAATAACGCTGATTTGTTTCACAAGGTTTTGACTGTTGAGGCTTTCGCTCCTTCGATCGATTCTGCGAAGAAAAATATCGCGAGGAATAATGTGGTGAATGCCGATGCGATGGTGCTGGATGCGCAGTATTTAAAGAGGTTGGATTTGCCTTCGAAGGATTTATACGTTGTCACGGATCCTCCGCGAAGCGGGATGCATCCGAAGACTATTGAACATTTGCGGAAAGCGAAGCCTAAGGTGATTATTTACATCTCTTGCAATGTCGCGCAGCTCAAGAGCGATTTACCGAAATTTACAGATTACAAAGTGAAGAGCGCGGCTGTTTTCGATCTCTTCCCGCAGACCAGACATATGGAGAGTGTGGTGGAGATGGAGTGATTGTTTAAATGGTGACCCCAGAAGGAATCGAACCTTCATTTCAGGCTCCGCAAACCTGCGCTCTATCCATTGAGCTATGGGGCCAAAGGAAGTTGCTTGACGGCTATTTCTAATGCAGAAGTTTGGTTGCGGATCTGCAAAAGATTTCGAAAACCGCTCAAAAAGCAGGGCTTATACTACTTAAAACCTTTTTTTAAAGCAATTGAAATTTCTTTTGATAGTGTTTTGTGAAGGAGGCCGTTGGTTCCGAGGAATTGTTTGAGTTTGAAGTCGAGAGGGGAGCCGTCGAAGTTTGTGGCTTTGCCGCCGGCTTCCTGAAGTATCAGAACTCCTGCTGCGATGTCCCAAGGTTTGAGGTCAAATTCCCAGAATCCGTCGAAAAGTCCGCTGGCTGTGTAGCAGAGATCGATCGATGCCGAGCCGGTGCGTCGCATGCCGAATGATTTGGCCGCTAGATGTGCGAAGATCGGAAGGTTTTTTCGCGTGCTTTGAGGGTGAAAGCCTGTGACGAGGATTGCGTCTACGAGTTTGGTTGTTTTTGAGGTTTTGATGCGATGTGTTTTTTGCCAAGGCGATGATTTGAATGCGCCTTTGCCTTTTTCGGCCCAGAATGTTTCTTGTAGCACTGGATTATGGACTACGCCTATGAGTGGTTTTCCGTTTTTGTACAACGCTATTGATACTGCGAAAAGCGGAATTTTGCGAGCGAAGTTTTTGGTGCCGTCGATCGGGTCGACTATCCACATGTATGTGTCGCTGGCTTTTGTGCTGGATTTTCCTGTTCGACTTTGGTGTATTTTTGAATTTGTGTTGGCCTGTTTTGGTTTGCTTTTTCCGCTTTCTTCTCCGAGAAATTCATGATTAGGAAATTTTTTGAGTATTTCTTTTTTTATAAAATTTTCCGAAGCCCTGTCGTATTTCGTCACGATATCTCGGATGCCTTTTGCTTCCACTTTTGTTTCTTTGCCGAAGTCTTTCATTACAATTTTGCCGGCTTTGATGGCTGTTTGTGTTGTGAATTTTAGGAAATTTTGAGTTGATTTTGGCATCTTGTTTGTTGTGAATGGCTTGTTTGATTTTACCTGAACTGGTAGAATTTCCGCTACATGAAAAAAGTAGACAAAAAATTTGTAATGAAATCGGGGATGACGCCGAAAGGCGATCAGCCTGAGGCTATCGCGAAGTTGGTTGCAGGATTTCGCGCAGGAAAGAAAGCACAGACTTTGTATGGTGTAACCGGCTCTGGAAAGACATTTGTGATGGCGAAGGTTGTAGAGGAATTGCAGAAGCCTGCTTTGGTAATTTCACATAACAAAACTCTTGCGGCTCAATTGTCTGCTGAATTTCAGGAATTTTTTCCGGATAATGCGGTGAGTTATTTCGTTTCTTATTATGATTATTATCAGCCGGAAGCGTATATGCCGGCTACAGATACTTACATAGAGAAAGATGCTTCTATTAATGAAGAAATTGAGAAATTCAGGCACAAAGCGACGACGAATTTATTGACTCGTTCAGACACTCTAATCGTTGGAACGGTTTCTTGTATTTATGGTCTTGGTGATGTGGATGATTACAATACTTTGGCGCAGACTGTTAGTAAGGGCGATGTGATTCAGCGCGATGTTTTCTTGAGACATTTGGTCGATATGCAATATCAGCGCTCGACTATGGATTTCAAGAATGGAATGTTTGATGTTCTCGGCGATGTTGTAGATGTTTTTCCCCCTGATAGAGACACGATTTATCGCTTTGAATTTTTTGGTGATGATGTTGAGAAAATTACGGAGATTGAAATGTTTACTGAGGAGCTAGTTCGTGAATTAGACCATGTCACGATTTTCCCTGCGAAACATAATGTGACGACCGAGGCGAAAATTAAAAATGCAGTTAAGTGGATCGAAAAAGATTTGAAAGAAAGATATGACCAACTTCGTGCGATTGGTAAGAATATAGAAGCAGAGAGAATCAAAACGAGGACTGAATACGATATGGAAATTATGCTAGAAACGGGGTACTGCTCGGGTGTTGAAAACTATATGAGATATTTGCATGGCGATGGTAGTAGTCCGCTTCCGCCGGATTCTCAGCCGACGACTTTGATGGATTATTTCCCGGATGATTATTTACTTTTTATTGATGAGTCACATATGACTGTTCCTCAAATTGGCGCGATGTATGAAGGAAATTATTCGCGCAAAGCTACTTTAGTCGAGCATGGATTTAGGCTTCCTTCAGCCTTTGATAACCGTCCGCTTCGTTTTGCTGAGTTCGAAAAATTCATGAAACAGACGTGTTATGTTTCTGCGACGCCTGGTAAATATGAGAAAGCAAAAGTTACTAAAAAAGATGACATCGTGGAATTGGTAGTTCGTCCTACTGGCTTGCTCGATCCTGAAATTTCCGTTCGTCCGACAAAGGGGCAAATAGAGGATCTGTTAGCCGAAATCAAGAAGCGCACAGACAATAAAGAAAGAGTTTTGATTACGACTTTGACGAAGAAATCTTCTGAAGATT
Organism: Candidatus Altimarinota bacterium; assembly: GCA_035401345.1. Classification (GTDB taxonomy): domain Bacteria; phylum Patescibacteriota; class Gracilibacteria; order UBA1369; family LOWO2-01-FULL-3; genus DAONBD01. Next base: position 7,678 of record DAONBD010000008.1, on the reverse strand, counting down.
TGAGCGAATTTTTGGCTGACGCGGATATCAAGGTTCGTTATTTGCATAGCGATATTGAGACGATTGAGCGTATTGAAATTTTGCGCGATTTGAGACTTGGGAAGTTCGATGTGTTGGTTGGAATTAATCTTCTTAGAGAAGGTTTGGATCTTCCGGAGGTTAGTTTGGTTGCAATATTGGATGCTGATAAACAAGGTTTCTTGCGTAGTGAAAGCGCGTTGATTCAGACGATTGGTCGTTGTGCGAGAAATGTGAATGGATTTGTGATTATGTATGCGGACAAGGTGACGGACGCGATGGATAAGGCGATAACTGAGACGAATCGTCGTCGCGAGAAGCAAATGGTTTATAACAAAAAACACGGGATTACGCCTGAAACTATTAAGAAAGCTATTCGTGACATCACGATGGGAAGTAAGAAAAAAGGCGAGGGTAAGCGAAAAATTAATACTAATAAAATTCCAAAGGATGAAATCGGAAGGCTTGTTAAATCTCTTGAGATGCAGATGGAGATCGCGTCTCAGAATCTTGAGTTTGAAAAAGCGGCTGAGCTAAGGGACCAGATAGAGATGCTCAAAGGGGCTGTTTAGTTGTTTATTGTTGCGGAGACTGGGGTTGTTCTGGCTGTGCTTGGGGTTGTCCTGGTTGTGCTTGAGCTGGTTCTGGTGTTTGGGTTTGTTCTGGAGTTAGAGGTGCAGGCTCAGGTTCTGGAACTGGGGTCGTTTCTGGAACTGAAGGTGTTGATTCTTGCTCTGGAGCTATAGTTTCTTCTGGCTTTGGCATAGGTTCTGGTGTTGGTGCTTGTTCAGCCTGAGTAGGTTCTGGTTCTGGCTCTGGAGTGACTGGTTCTGGGGCTGGTGTAGGCTCTGTTTCTGGAGTTTTTACCAATTCGTTCTTGATTTCTTCTTGTGTGGCGAATAATTCTGCTTTCAAAAATCCTAATTTTTCCGCGATAAAATTATTTGGTATTGTCATTAGTTTTAAATTTAAATCCCTTACTGTGCCGTTATAAAATCTGCGGGATGTTTGTATTTGGTCTTCCAATGCTTTTAATTCTTGTGAAAATTCTCCGTCTATTTTCTCTAATTCTTGAGACATTAGTTTTTCTGTTTCACTTTTGTCTTGCAGTGAAGTTGATTGCATCGCTTTACTTTGTAATTGAATTAAATTTTCCGCTTCAGGTGTGTTCTTTTTGCTTTCAATTATTTTTGAAACCAAGCCGTATCTTTGTTTTAGTAGATTCTCTAAATCGACCCAGGCATCTTTGACTTTGTTATTTGCTGTGACGAGCCCATTGTAAAAATAGACAACCAAAACTAGTGCTACCAGTATGACGATTAAAACTATAGACATTTTCATGAGGTTAATTGTATTTCTTGGCTATTGTACTATGTATTCTTTGTCGATCAAATAATTTTGAGTAGCTCTTGCGAAGAAACTTGTGTTGGAGTTGTGAATTCCGCGAGAGCATTCATGAATTCTGTGGAGTAGGATTTCTCTAGGATTCTTGAATCCAATATGATTATTCGGCCTGGAGTTTTGTATAAAAATTTTCCAATAATTTTTTTGAGTTGAAGAATTGCGCTAGGGATTGAAAAATCTTTCCATTGGTCTGAAAACCCGTTTGATAAAGCGTTTATAAAATTGTCACTTGGTGGATCGAATGGTATTTGATGAATGATTATTGTTTTGAAATCTTCCTCTTTTGTAAGCGTGTTGTGATCAAAATTTTCCCATTTGTTCGGAGTTATTAGAATCGAGCTTGTTTCGGGAGATTTTTTGTACATTTCGGTGATTTTCCCTGATCCTCCTGACGATCTTTGAGCAAATAAATCGATGTTTGCTCTTTTCAATTTTGGCGCAAGGATCTGGTGAGTTTGGTCGAGTTTTTTCCCTGAATTGAAAATTATTACGCTTTTTCCTTTCTCTTGTTCAAGAAATTTTTTAATAAATTCTATGCTTTTATTTAACACTTCATATGCGTTTCCTCTGATGTCATTTACGACGAATATTTGGGACTTTTGAATTATTTCTCGTGGTGCTTTTATGCTTTTAATAGAGGGGGCTAATTCGTTTATTCCTAAAATTGATTTCACGAATTTACCGTTTTCTCCTTCGTTGATTGCTTTCCCTATAAATGCTATGTTTTTTGTTTTTGATTTTAATTCTAAGAATTTTTTCTGGATTAATTTTGTTTTAGCAATTTGTCGTATAGATGTTTCATTGTTTCTGTTTTTTTGTATGACGATATCGTAATAGTCAAAATCCGGATTTATAAACGTGCTGTCGAGTTCACGTAGTATTGCTTTCCAATCTTGAAGGTATGGGAGTGTTTCTTCTGAAATTATATCTTTGAAATTCTGAGATTCTTGTATCAAAAATTGTGTTGTTTCAGTTATTCTTCTCCAATTTGGTGTTTCCGTGTCTGCTTTCCTTATGATATAATTTTCTCCATATTCTCCAACCTGTGTAGGTAAAAAATTCTCTATTATCCCAAAAATTGTTTCCAGTTTCTCTTTTAAATTTTTTGCATTTAATGAATCCAGTGGCTCCGCCGCTTTTTTTATGTTTAAAAATATTCCAAGTTTCGCTTGGGTGTTTTCTATAAATTTTATTGTGTCAAAAATAATTATGTTTTCAAATTGACCCTCGATGTCGTGTCTGTGATCAGCTATGCGTGCAGTTTCTTTTTGAGTAACATTTTTGCAGTCTTCTTCTTTGTGGCTTTTTATATGCTGAATAATTTGTCTTTCGTCCGGATTAAGAGGTAGATCCTCGTAACTATGATTTTTTTTATTCCCATCCAGCCATATTAATATTTTTATTAAAGCCGTTGTTTCCGGTTGATTGAATGAGTCTTTTTGTTTGAAGCGCTCCAGTCTTTCTTCTGAAATTCTGTTTTTATTTTCGAAGATTTTGTGTTTTTCTTCGATGGTGTAAAGTAGATCTCTCGGTAGTAATATCAAATCATTTCTTTTTTGTTGAATTGATTGTTCTGCAATTATTTGTGGCAAATTTTGGCTTTCGTTAAACACTTCTATAAATTCTATTTCTTCCGTTTGAGCGTTTAATATCTCTATTATTTCTTTGTCTTCCTCTGAGATGGTGTCTTCCGCTTTACTTATTTTATTATTTGAATTTTTGACACTTTGAATTGTCTCGTCAACTGGTATACTTTTTAATGTTTCTGCAAATTTCCAGGATGATTTTGCGGAAATTTTTATTATTTCTTCGTGTAAATGTTTTGGTAATGATTTTATTTGGTCGATGATTTTCAAAAATAATCCTTGGGCTGCGATAGAGTCGTCTAGTGCGCGATGTTTTTCTTCGTGAGTGAGCTGTAAAATCCCGGATAATATTTCAAGGCTGTATGAAGGTAGTCCCGGGAAAAATATTCTCGCCAGTTCTGAGGTGTCGTAATAATCGTTATTGATTTCCATCCCTTTGGATTTGAGGAAATCTATGTCGAATTGGACGAAATGGCCTATAATAACAGAGTCACCTATGAATTCTGAGATTTTTTCTTTTGCGTCTTCAAATGTTATTGCGTCTTTTAATTCTTCGTCAGTAATTCCAGTTAAATATGTTATAAATTCTGGGATTTTGGTTCCAGGATTGATTAATATTTGTAAAGTTTCAGAATTGCCGTTTAGGTCGAATTTTACGGCTCCGAACTCTATTATGCGATCGATGCGCTTATCGAGTCCCGTGGTTTCTAGGTCTAATGAAACGAACATGTTTATACTTTTAAAATAGGCTTTTATTGTACCTTTTAAATTTTTTAATAGCAAAAAACCGGCTTTTTAATTAATGGTTCTTATCTGATAGGTTTAAATTAGAACAAAAAATAAGAATATGTCCTAAGTATATTTTTGACAAATATTTTATTCGGGATATCATGTTGTGAATTTCAAAAACGAGAAACGCAAAGGCGACAGGAAATTCATTCGCACATTAAAAATCAGGAATTAAAGCGCTAATGCGCTAAAATAAAAACAAAAACAAAAAACTGGAATTTCTTCATTCGTTCAAAATTAAAATGAATGAGGATGGAAACCTACGCTCGCTAAAGCTCGCGGAGAGTTTCACTCTTAATCTTTCCTTCTTACCACAAGTAGGGAGGGAGAGGGAGTATCTTAAGGCATCAGCCTCAAAAACAAAAATAAAAATTGGCTTTACCTTTTACTCTCTCTCTTTCTCTACTTGGCGATGGACCTTTCATTCGGTTTCGACTGGATAATAGGACCGAAGATGTCTAGACGGATCTAGACGAAGCACCGCTTTTATCCTTTCTCCTCTGCTTGCATGAGACTGCGTTAAAAGGATCGGGCGGCCGGTGGTGCGGCACTAAACAACACCAAAGCCGAGATTGAAATTAAAACAAAAACCAACTGACCTAGAAACAAAAACAAATATTTCTAATGAAATGTTGGAAGCCTCATCGCAAGATGGGGTTTTTGTTTGTGTGGATTTTGTTACGGATTACAAAAGCGCCACAAATTTATCGAAGAACTTATCGGCGTCGACTGGGCCGGGGGTTGCTTCGGGGTGGAATTGGCAAGAGAAATATGGCTTGGTGGAGTGGGTGACGCCTTCGTTCGTGTTGTCATTGAGGTTGCGGAGCCAAACTTTCCAGTCTTTTGGTAGGGATTTTTCATCGACGGCGAAGCCGTGGTTTTGGGACGTGATGAAGCATTGGTTGTACGTTTCGGATTTTGGATTAACGTCGATGCAAGGTTGGTTTTGGGCACGGTGGCCGAATTTGAGTTTGTATGTTTTTGCTCCCGATGCAATTGCGAGGACTTGGTTGCCGAGACAAATACCGAAGATCGGGATTGGCTTATTATCGCGGTTTTTTAGCTTCATTGTTTCGCGGACGTGATTGTGAAGAGGGTAGAGAATCGCCGGGTCGCCTGGTCCGTTTGAGAGGAAAAGGCCGTCGTACGGAGTGTCGTGGTTTTGATGGGCGGTGTCTTGCGAGTTCGTGTCTGTGAAATGTTTTGTGAAGTCATAATCCCAAGGTACGCGGAGTACTGTGAGGCCTCTCGCTAGAAGTGAGCGCAAGATATTTAGTTTCATTCCGCAATCAACGCAGACAATCTTTTTTGCTTTTGGATTTTCACTTTTATATAAAACTGGTTTGTCGATCGAGACTTGGGCGACAAGATTTTCGACGTTTGGGTCGGGGAAATAGTCTTTTCTAGTTAGATCGTCTTTGTTTGTTTTTGCCAATTTTTTCTCAATTGATTCCGGAATTATTTTTCCTAGCATTACACCGTGGTTGCGGAGCTTCTTCGTGAGGGCGCGGGTATCAATGCCTGTGATTGCTGGAATATTGTTTTCTTTAAGCCATTCGTGGAGTGATTTTTTTGCGTTCCAATGTGAAAAGTTTTCGCTGTATTCATTCACAATAAGGCCGCGAATGTGAACGCGATCGGATTCGAAAAATTTCAAAAGACCATTTTCATCTTTTTCATTACCAGGGACTCCGTAGTTTCCGATGAGTGGATAGGTGAGAACTAAAATCTGCCCCTCGTATGAAGGATCTGTGAAACTCTCTGGATAGCCGGTCATTCCGGTATTGAAAACAACCTCTCCAGCGGCGATTGTATCCGCTCCGAAGAGGTTTCCTGTAAAGGTGGTTCCGTCTTTCAGAACCAGAGTTGCTTTTTGCATTGGTCACATTGTATTTAGAATGATTGATTGGTGCAAGACATTGTTTGCAGGTTGACTTTGTATGAGATTAATAGATAATTTGCTCGTGAAATTAAAACATCAAAATATAGTTTCCGCTGCACAGTTCGACAAGCGAACGATGGAGACTCTTTTTCGTAGGGCTTTGAAGATGGAGAAGGTGGTGGAGGCGCAAAGAAAGGGTGTGAGTGGTAGAGGTTGCAGTTTTTTGAAATTAATGGATGGAAAAATTTTAACTACGCTTTTTTATGAACCTTCGACGAGGACTAGAATGAGTTTTGAAAGTGCTTTTTTGAGGCTTGGGGGTAAGGTTGTGAGTGGAGCTGATATGGCAGGGAATTCCTCTGTGAGGAAGGGTGAAAGTTTGTATGACACTGGCAGAGTTGTTTCTGAATTTGCTGATCTGATTGTAGTGAGGCATCCGGAGGCGGGAAGTGTGGTTGAGATAGCGAGAGGGGCGAAAGATGCCGGGGATGTGAATGGGTATGTGGTGCCCGTTTTGAATGCCGGAGATGGAATTGGCGATCATCCAACACAGGCACTACTTGATGTCTATACTATATGGAAGGAATTTGGGGGAAAATTGGATAAGTTGGTGATTGGAATGGTTGGGGATTTGAAAAATGGTAGAGTACCACATTCGCAGTGTGAGCTTTTGAAGCATTGGAATGTGGAATTTGTTTTCGTTTCACCAAAGGCGCTTGCGATGCCGTGGAACGTAAAAGATGATCTGACTGCGGTTGAGAGAAAGTTTGTGGAGACCGAGAATTTGGCTTCGGTTATTGGCGGGATTGATGTGATATGCGCGACGAGAATTCAATCTGAAAGATTTAAAACGCAAAAAGAATATCTGAAATATAAGGGAGTTTATATTATCGATTCAGCGATGATGAAGAAGGCGAAGAAAAAGGCTCTTTTACTTCATCCTCTTCCACGTGTCGATGAAATAAGTGTCGATGTAGATAGAGATCCGAGGGCGAAGTATTTCGAACAGGTTGGAAATGGGTTGTGTTTAAGAATGGCTTTGATGGCGGAGGTGATGGGTGTGTAGGCGCTTTTACGTGGCTAAAATAGTCTTGTTGTAGTAGAATTACTGGGCTTCTTAATCAAACCAATATGAGTAAAATTTTATTCCAAAATGCTCGTGTGGTTTCGTCGTCCGGAGTGAAAAACGCGGATGTTCTTGTTGATGGTGCAAAAATAGTGAAGGTTGGGAAGGGTGGGAGTATGAAAACTGGCAAGGCTGAGACTTTTGGTGGTGCTAGCGTGATTAGTAATGGTAAAGGCGGGGCGAAAAAAAATGGTGTAAAATTCAAAGGCGAAATTGTGGATTGTTCACGCGAGGGGCTTTATTTATTGCCGGGATTGATTGATGCGCATGTGCATTTTCGTGAGCCTGGGTTGACGCAAAAAGGAGATTTTGCGAGTGAGTCTCGAGCAGCTCTAGCTGGCGGAATAACGACAATTTTCGATATGCCAAATACTAAGCCGCCGACTACGACAGTCGAGGCTTTTAAAGAAAAGTTGGCATTGGCAAAGAAAAAATGTTTGTGCGATTTTAAGCTTTTTATGGCTGTGGTCGTACGCGAAAATGGCTCTGATAACTTGGATGAAATTGAAAAAGTTTATAAGAGTAAAACTCTGTCCAAATATTTGGCTGGTGTAAAAGTATATATGGCTCATTCGACTGGTAGTTTGGGGCCAAGAAAAGTTGTTGATGGTCTGAAAATAGGAATGTATGAATCATTGGAAAGAGTTTTGGCCGATAAAGTTTTGAATGATTTACCGGTTGTTGTACATGCTGAAGATCCAATTTGTATTGCTCAGAATATATCCAAATTTGACCCGAGAAAACCTGTTACTTGGAGTAAAGCTAGGCCAAAAGAATGTGCTGTGATTGCTGTTAGAGAGGCCTGTCATTTAGCCAAAAAATATGAAAGAAAAATCCATATTGCTCACGTATCGAGTCGTGAAGAGGCCCTTG
>DAONBD010000007.1:12242-15357 GCA_035401345.1 Candidatus Altimarinota bacterium | reverse complement strand
TCGAAGATAATAAATAAAGACCTCTATTCACCTCGGGAAATCCATTTGTCACAGTCGTGGAAGCCAAAGCCAATTGTTCGAAATCGCGCATCCCGCTGACAAAAACCGCAGGGTGTTTGTAGCTCCTCACATCGCCTTGTACGCCGACACTTTTTATAGGCAAAACTTTCACATCATACGAACCAAATTTCACAGCATCAATCAAACCTTTTTCAAATTCAGAAGAAGCAGAGGTGTCACTGTGAATTTCCTCGCCCGAACACAAACATCTCACAGCCAATCCCGGGCCCGGAAAAGGATGTCTCCAAACCATTTCAGAAGGAAGCCCGAGTCGCACACCGACCTCGCGAACTTCATCTTTGTATAACTGAGAAATCGGCTCTATCACTCGACCCTCTTCGATCATTTTTTGAATTTCGGGAACGCGATTATGGTGAGTTTTTATTTTGTCAGCATGTTTGGTTCCGCCTGTTTCGATAGTATCCGGATAAATAGTTCCCTGTCCGAGAATCCATTCGTCGCTATCCAAACCCATTTCAGAGAAAACTCTTCTTTGAATATCTAAAAATTTCGAACCGATTATTTGGCGCTTTTCCTCAGGCTCATAGATCTCTTTCAAAGCCTCGAAATACTCCGCGGAAGCATCTTCAATGCGAACATTATCAGCACCAAGCGTCTTAAAAATTCCGGCAACTTGCGTCCTCTCATCTTTTCTCAAAAAGCCGGTATCCACAAAAAGCCCGAAAACGCGTTCACTCCCCAAAGCCTTCTCAAGCAAAGCAAAAGCAACAGTCGAATCCACTCCACCCGAAACAAGCATAAAAACTTTTTTGTCGCCGACCTTTCGAACGATAGATTCTATTTCAGCCGAAATAAATTTATCAATACTCCATTCTTTCGCCGCGCCGGTAATGCGAACAAAATTCTCCAAAATCTGCATGCCATGTTCGGTGTGCGTCACCTCGGGGTGGAACTGCACGCCAAAAATGCGCGCGTCCAAATTTTGCATCGCAGCGATCGGACAGTCTTTAGTATAAGCAATAATTTCAAATCCGTTTGGAACCTCAACAACTTGGTCAAAATGACTCATCCACACCTTTTCTTCGCCACCAAGTCCGGCCAAAATTCCATCTTTCAAAGCATTTTCATTCAAAGAAACGACAGCGCTTCCGTATTCTCTCACTTTCCCATTTTCAACTTTTCCGCCGAGAGTTTGAGCTATCAATTGATGCCCATAACAAAGTCCAAGCACAGGAACTCCCAATTCAAAAATTGCACTGTCGCATTTCAAACTATCATCAGCATGAACACTCTGCGGTCCTCCGCTCAAAATCACGCCTTTATACCCGCCCTCGCGAAGATAGGAAGCCGCGATTTCACCGTCAAAAATATCGCTATACACACCAAGCCTTCTCACCCTGTTTGCAATTAGATGCGCATACTGTCCTCCAAAATCCAAAACCGCAATCTTATCCATAATTTTTGCAATAAAATATTAAGACTTAGCAATTTCACCAAACCTCTTTATCAAAAATTCCTTATCCAAAGCTTCCAAAAACCATCCGGCCTGAGGGCCACTTTCTTTGCCAAGAAGTGCCATATAGAGCGCTCCAAAAGCTTCTTTTGGTGGCATACCTGAAGCCTCTTTTAATTCATGAATTTTCCCGTGCAATTCATCTCCTGTCCAATCTTTTTCCGCCAAAACCGCCGCAATATCCCCGAGGAATTTCTTCTGTCCAGCCGACAATGTAAGTGCTCCGGCAGGCACAGTCTCTTGCACAGTAAATCGATAAGCATCCGGCGCGAAGTCTTTGAGCCAAAGCGAAGCGTAATGTTTACGCAAGTCGACCTCGGCACGATCCGCATCAGTCAATTCCGCAGTTTTTAATTTTGCAACTTCTTCATACAAATCCACATGAGGAATTTGTTCGAAGAACGCGATGCGTGTGAATCTTGGATAATAATGCTTTTCGACCGCTTCAGCTCCGCCCGAAACTTGTGAAAAATGGAATGCTCTTTCGAGGTCTGGAAACTCACCTTTTTTCTCAAAATAATAGGAAGCTGTCTCGTCGTATTGGTCAAACAAAACGGGAATAGTTGGTCCATCTGGATTGAAATCAATCGGTTGATTTGGTTTTTTGCGAATCATGAGAAACCGCATCAGCTCACCGGGAATCAGCTCAGAAACTTCTACTACAGAAGCTCCCTTCCCTTTGCTCGAACTCATTTTTGCTCCACCAAACAAGAAAAATTCATAAGGAATATTAAAAGGAACATGTGTGCCAAGCACTTCGGCACAAACTCGTTCAGCGATATCATGCGATCCACCTGCGGCCGCGTGATCTTTTCCAGCACCTTCAATATCCACATTCATCGAAGCCCATTTCGTAGGCCACTCAACTTTCCAAGGCAATTTTCCCTGACCGCCAAATGGCGTGCATGAACCTTTGTGTCCGCATCCAACCCCCCATTCAACCATATTCGGCATACACTCATAAGTCACATTTGTTCCATCCCATCCAGTCACTTTCGTCGTCCCGGTCTTTCCACATTTTTCGCACACGACTTGCAACGGATACCAATCTTCAGGTTTTTCACTACCACTTACCTCGCGATATATCTGGCGAACAGTATCTTTTTTCTCCAAAATTTTCTTGATCCATTCATCATAATGACCCGCTTTGTATAAATCAGAAGAGTAAATTATCTCAGGCTGGAAGCCCAAATCATTGATAACCTTCAGGAATTCACGGGCAAAATATACAGCGTAATTGTCAGCCGGCTCACCGCCCAACTCCTCATGTGGCGACGGCACATCTTTCAAAGGCTTCCCCATATAAGGACGATATTTCTCCTCATCGAGATAGATAGGCAAGCCATCCATCGGATCGGAATCATTGAATTCATAAATAAACCGCGCTTTCTTCCCACGCTCGTTGAGAGCTTGCGCGATCACTCCATGAATAACAACTCCGCGAAGCGAACCGATATGCACTCTTCCCGAAGGCGTTTTTTCATCCCTTATAATGAACTCCTCCTTATCAGGATATTTTGCGATTATTTCATCGACCATTTCATCTACCCAAAACATAATGTAAAAGTTAAATTCTTAAGT
>DAONBD010000007.1:0-12142 GCA_035401345.1 Candidatus Altimarinota bacterium | reverse complement strand
CTATCTCTTTCAATACTCATGAAATTCATCTGTTCTTTCTTGAATGCCAATTCAACTCTTCCGGTAGGACCGTTTCTGTGTTTGCGGATAAATAAATCGGTAACGCCAACGCGATCAGTATCTTCTTCATAATAATCCTCGCGATACATCATCATTACGACATCAGCATCCTGCTCAATCGCGCCGGATTCACGCAAGTCTGACAATTGAGGGATTTTTGAAGGACGCATTTCGACCGCGCGTGACAACTGAGACAATGCAATAATAGGAACCGAAAGGTCGCGCGCCAATTCTTTCAAAGACCTCGAAATTTCAGATATTTCCTGAACTCTATTCGACTGGAACGAGCCTGAAGAACTTCCGCTCATCAACTGCAAGTAGTCGATAATCAATAGATCAAGTCCATGCTCCATCTTCAATCTTCTCGCTTTAGCTTTCAATTCAGGTATAGATCCACCGATAGAATCATCAATGAAAACTTTCATATTATTCAACTCATCCATAATATTTCCGATTCTTGCGAAGTCATCATCCGATAATTTACCGGTACGCATTTTCCAGCTATCGACACCGAGCAACGAACAGAACATTCTTTCCACCAACTGTTCCTTCGCCATTTCCAGAGAAATCACGCCAACACTAAATCCACGCTTTGCGACATTCTGACCGATATTCAAAGCAAAAGAAGTTTTACCCATAGAAGGTCTGGCCGCCAAAATAATCAAATCCGAAGGCTGTAAACCGGACAAAATATTGTCCAAATCACGAAACCCGGTCGGAATACCCCGATATTTATCCTTGGAATCAGGATCATGCAAATCTGAAATCTTCTCATAGGTCTTATTCAAAATATCCTTGATGTGGACGAATTTATCCTTAATGTGTTCTTGGGAAACTCGGAATAAAGACTTCTCAGCGTTATCAATAAGCTCATCCAATTCAGTGTCTTCTTTGTAGCCTAAGCCCTTTATCGTATCTCCAGCAATGATTAATTTTCTCAATACTGCTTTTTGTTTAACTATAGAAGCGTATTGAAAAATATGTGTGGAAGTTGGTACTTCATTTGCTAACTCAGCCAGATAAGAAACGCCACCTATCATCTGCAATTGTCCGCGTTCTTCGAGATAATTGCTCAAAGTCACGATATCGATTGGAGTTCTTTTGTCATAAAGCGAAAGAATCGCATCATAAATCAATCTGTGGGAATCATGATAAAAGTCATCACTTCTCAAAAAATCAGAAATTTTCAAAACCGAATCTTTGTCCACAAGAAGTGATCCGATAGTTGATCTTTCAGCATCGAGATTATGCGGAGGAACCATGAAACCGGAGCCATCCTTACTGAAGCCTTTCAAACCGCCGGCATTCCTGCCAGCAAAACTGTAATCTTTTACAGTATTAGACATAACGTTCCAAAAAATATTAATCCCATGCCCTATGGGTTTTCAAATATCGCACACAGATCCGGATTTTACAACCAAAAACCTCAAAAAAAACTTAAATTTTTCTTAACATTTCCTGAATTTAATGCGTAACAATACATTTTGGGCTATAAAGACAGAATGAACAGAGAAAAAAATATTAAAAAAAGAGGTAAAATAGGGGAGGATATAGCCACAGAATATCTTATAAAAAATTCTTATAATATACTGCACAGAAATTTCCATTCACAGTTTGGGGAGATAGATATAATCGCGGAAAAAGATTTAACTATTTATTTTTTTGAAGTTAAAACGAGGACGGAAAACTCATTCACACAACCTGAGGAATCCATAACACAAAGAAAAATCACCAGAATCATCAAAACTGCGCAGATTTTTTTTCAAAAAACGCTCAACTCAAATCACCACGAATACGGAAGAAAAAGTTGGAGAATCTCACTTATTGGAATAATATTGGGAAGACCGACCGACACATATACACCGACCGACGCGCATACACCGACTGACATTCCTAAACCGATCTATTCGAATATGCCACCCGGCCAAGCAAAGCAACGCAGCTTGCATAAAATTAGCATCACAGAAATCCTATGAGCGAAATATATGATGAACAGGAGGAACAGCAAACTCCTCAACAGTTTGAAATTGAAGAAGAGCGCAAATTGTATTGGCGCAGAATACTTGTAGTGGGCGCGGTTATATTGTTCGCGGCATTTTATTTTGTGTGGGCGAATTATATAAATTTTGGATATATTGAAGTCGTGGCACAAGCTCCATTTTCCGTGAACGTAATAGGCGAAAAAGAGGAATCTTGTTCCACATCTCCATGCAGAATAAAACTTACAAGAGGAGAAAAATTTATAGCTGTAAGCAAAGCGGGTTTCACAGCCGAAGCGATAGAGGAAGAAGTAATTTTATGGGGCACAAAAACTATAAGACCTGTTCTAAAACTTGATCCTTATGTCAGAAAAGTTGAAGAAATCCCGGAAGGAAAAGTAACATCCGAAGAAGTAGCATACAAATTCATATATGATGTTTTTCACAACAACTACGCCATAGTCAAAGAAGGCGATGAATACAATTTGGCCGTTTCATATTTCGGAGGAAAACTGCAAAAGCCGTTTTTAATAGGATCAAATGACGCGGTTTTGGCTGTGGAAAATATACAAAACGGTAAAGCCTTTTATATAAACACTATAACAAAAGAAAGAAAGTCCTTGGCAAAACCTTTTACTGCGGTTGCAAAAGCGAGCGTTTCGCCAAACGGGAAATATTTCATCTTGGAGACTCGCGAAAAAAATATATTTGCGGCAAATCAATCAGGTTTTACTATGATAAATGAATTGAAAGATATAAAAAACAGCTATTGGACACTGAAAAACACACTGGTGATTTGGTATGAGCAAAGCATCACTGATGACGATGGTGTTACCACTTTTAAATATATTTTTGAAGAATATAATCCGGCAGATTTAAATCAAAGAACTCTATTCACAACAGATACCATGATTGGGGACCTGGCTCCAAGAAACATCAAAGTGAGCGATAAAACAAATACCGTTTTCTTTGATTCGGGTGAGGAAAAATACGAAATAGTGTTTTAAATTTTTGTAAGGATTTTTTAAGAGAAAAATTATTTTTTTGAGAACTTTATTTAAGGTATGAGTATTATATTTTTTGCAGATAATTTTAATGTATAATTTTTTAAAATGCCTGCAAAAATATTTTCAGCATGTACGGTTGGAATAAATTGTGAGCTCGTCGAAGTCGAGGCGGATATATCCAGAGGGTTGTCTTCGTTTTCAATAGTCGGACTGGGCGACGCTTCGGTTCAGGAATCAAAAGAACGCGTACGGTCGGCGATAAAAAATTCCGGGCTTACATTCCCGATCACGAAAAAAACCGTAAACCTCGCTCCGGCTGAAATAAAAAAACAAGGATCTATGTTCGATCTGCCCATTGCAATAGGGATTTTGTGTGCTTCGGGACAGATCACTGAAAAAATATTCGATAGATCCATGGTAGTGGGAGAGCTCTCATTAAGTGGCGAACTAAAGCCAATAAAAGGCATGATAGCGATAGCGCGTTTCGCACATGAAAAGGGATTTAAAAGAATTTTTCTACCAAAGAAAAACATGCATGAAGCATTGTTGGTCGATGGGATCGTTCCATACGGCGCGGACAATTTGAAAGACTTGGTGGGTTTTTGCAAAGGACAAAAAGAATTGTCATTCACTCAAAAAGAAAACATCGAAGAAAATAATACGCTACCCAAAGAAAGAACAGAAGAATACACATTTGATTCTATAGTCGGACTGGAAAAAGCAAAGCGCGCGCTCACGATCGCCGCCGCAGGCGGACACAACATTTTATTGAAAGGTCTGCCGGGAACGGGAAAAACGATTTTGGCGCGCGCGTTTCAGTCCCTTCTGCCAAAGCTTTCAAAAGAAGAATCTTTTGAGGTCACAAAAATATATTCAATATTGTACGGCACAGACCACGGAAGTCCACTGATTACAACCCCACCATTCCGACAGATCCACCACACAGCTTCAAAAATATCAATCATAGGAGGAGGAGCGAATTTAAGACCGGGAGAAATAACACTCGCACATAGAGGAGTGCTTTTTATGGATGAATTTTCAGAGTTTTCGAGAGATGTTGTAGAGTCTCTGCGGCAGCCGCTTGAAGACGGATTTATTATTATTAGCAGAGCAAAAAACTCAGTCAAATTTCCATGTCAGTTTATTCTGCTTGCGGCAATGAATAATTGTCCATGCGGACTCAAAAGTTCTGATGAAAAAAACAGGTGCAAATGTACTTATTCGGAAATTAAAAAATATGAAAATAAAATCTCAGGTCCGATTATCGATAGATTCGATATGTTTATAGAGACACCGCAAATTTCATTAAGAGGCTTCATGGAAGGTAAAACTCAGTTGCCAAACACGTCGTTTCAAGAGCTTAAATCAAAAATCGCACTTGTAAGAGCAAGACAAAAAGAACGTTATTCAAGCGACTATATGTTGAATACAAACCTACAAGCGACAGATATAAAAAAACATTGTTCGTTTTCAAAAGGTGCGCTCGAGACGCTGGACAAGGCGGCTGAAAATTTAAAACTTTCCAATCGCGGCTACTTAAAAACAATCAAACTGGCGCAAACAATGGCTGATATTGAAAATAGAAATTCCATCACGATAGAAGACATTTTAGAGGCGATTCAGTACAGAAAAAAAGAAAACTAATTTAACAAATACTTCAATCCTACTACATAAATAGTCGCAAGTTTCATTGGGTAAACCCCATCGACATATGCGCTTTCACCGTTTATCAAAATTCCCAAATCACGAGGACTATTAATTGAAAAATTCAAGTGTTGTCCAACTTTTATAGCATCTGTAAGAGACACGCTCAAAACATAATTCTTAGTTGTATTTTGGAAAATCAATTCATCTATATGATTGAATTCCAGACGATCATTCTTACATCTTCCGCGAGACACGTCTCCGTCATCACTTTCCAGCTCAGCTCGGGCAATAAATTGACATGATCCAGCATCAACCACAAAGCTGACTTCTTGGAAAATGAAAGAATCGACAGGATTATTGAATGAAAAACTTAAAACATTATTTATTTTTGCATTCGGTATCACATACGGAATAGGCGCACTTTTATAAGAAAATACAAAATTTTTGTTTAATGTCACCTTCTCGATATTTAAAGGTTCCGCAGTCAAAGCAACATTATTGAAAGCATTAATAACAGAAGAAAAAGTATTTGAGAAAAATCCGCCATTAACAATAGCGAATAATGAAAGCGCACACACCCCCAAGCACGCAAACACGATTTTTAAAAAGACTCCACTCGTTTTATCAGACTTAGGATTTACAATTATTCCACGCACATTGAAGTTTATTTTACGCATCTTTAAATTCATTAATTAGATATTTTACAAATTCAGTGGAAGCTCTTTTCTCGGGCGAAAATTTTTGTGAGAAAGAACGCCCTTTCCCATCTGCATACAGAGCCTCAACGAAATAATAAATTTTTGATGAATTATCTATATCGGAAAAATGAGGAGCCCCGTCGCCTTCAATTAAATCAACGTCAAAATAATTCAATAAAGGCTCTAGAACGTCTGCCCTTGTTACAATTTTTTCCGGATAAAAAGAAAATGTTTTATCCTCAAGTTGCATAGATTCAGAGGTCAAACCATTGTCATACATAGCTTGCACATAAGTCGAATACTCAGAATTTAATGGTACGTCGAGATAATAAGAATTTGCAGTAATTTGAGGCACTTCAGCGAGCTCAACAAAGAGTTTTGCAAAACTTTGTTTATCAATAAATTCTTGCTTTGGAAGGGAAATTGCATTGCTTAATGCAAAAGAATTATCATCAATTCTAGCCATTAAAAAATACACACGATCGTCATCATAAAAGAGTTCAAATTCCTCCGTACTTTCGATCTCAAAAGATTTTTCGCAATTTAAATCTTCATTCATTAAAAGATCTTTGGAAATTTTTAATTTGTAATAACTGAAAACATCATTTGAGGTATCCGTTTCAGCATATCTCAAGTCACCAAGCCCTTCAGTGTCGTCCACTTTTAGGCTGCAAATTTCTTTTGTTAAATTTCCAAGATGTTCGGAAAAATCCAAATTATAAGCCGATTCTACCGTGAGATTTTTTCCATCAAAATCTTTAACGGACAAAGTCCCAAGACTCGCAGGAAGTTCAAAAACAGCTACAGTGTAAGAATTATTGTTGGAGTCACCATCTATATTGTTTTTAGATTCCAGTTTGAATGTAAGCTCGGCATAATTCGCTTTTGCATCCATCAAAAATTCATAATCATCAAATGTAAAAATTTCTCCCTTCGCCAACGTAAAACCATCTACAGAATTTCGAACAAAAGCAGTCTTTTGATTTTCACCGGCATTGAGGATTAAGGATGAATCCTGATAAGTGGCACCGTAATTTCTCAAAGTTACAGTTGCTCGATATTTGTAGTAAGGAAAGTCTTTTTTTGGCTCATCAATTTTTGTCGCATATATATTACTGATCCCGATATCCGGAGTATTTTCATCAACACCAAATACATAATTATTGATTGCTCCCAAAACATTTACCTTGAAATCTCCACCATTTACAAAATGATATGAAAACCCTGCGGTCACAATCAAAGCCAATAGCGAAGTTAGTAAATATTTTTTGTTTTTCATTTTTGTTTTTGAATCCGAACATTATACCAAAAAAACGCCTCTTTCTCAACGCTCGTACTCCTGTTACCGCTTGCTAAAAATAAAAAAAATGCTAGTATAACGTCCACATGTCAAAATTTATCGTAAAAGGAGGGCGCCGTTTGAACGGCGAAGTAAAAGTCGGAGGCGCGAAGAACGCAGCTCTTCCGATAATGTGCGCATGTCTTTTAACTGAAGATAAGAGTGTTTTAACAAACGTTCCGGATATCGCGGACATCAGATCAATGATCGCCATTTTGGAAGATTTAGGAGCAAGAATCACATTTGAAAACAATACGATTGAAATAAACCCGGCAAAAGTCAGCTCGAAAAAACCTTTAAATGAAAAGGTATGTAAAATGAGGGCTTCAATATTATTGTTGGGACCACTTTTAGCACGTTTCAAAAAAGCGGAAATGGCATTTCCGGGAGGATGTATATTGGGGAAAAGATCGGTTTCCGCACACACTAGCGCATTGAAAAAAATAGGATGCGAAATAATCGAGGACTCGAAATATCTCAGACTGAAAGCAAAAACTCTTCATGGCACTACCATTATTATGGAGGAATCATCGGTTACAGCCACAGAAAATTTATTAATGGCGGCGGTACTTGCGGAAGGAGAAACTATTATAAAACTAGCAGCGGCCGAACCACACGTTCAAGATTTATGCAGAATGTTAAATAAAATGGGTGCAAGAATAGTTGGAATCGGAACGAGCACATTGAAGATAGAAGGCGTGAAATCTTTGCACGGAGCAACTCACAAAATTACAGGCGACTACTTGGAAGCCGGCACTTTCGCGATTGCGGCAGCGATAACAAACGGGAATGTTGTAATAAAAGGATTTGAAACGGACCAACTTGATTCTTTTTGGCAAAAAATGGAAGAGATAGGTGTGAAATTTTCATTAAAACATAATGAAGCGCAAATATTCGGCTATAAAGAACTGAAAGCGACAAAAATGCTTCGTACAGCGGTTTATCCGAGTTTCCCGACAGACCTCCAAGCTCCATTCGCCGTGCTTTTGACTCAAGCAAAAGGTGTCTCAAAAGTATTCGAAACTTTATTTGAAGGACGACTTAATTATTTAGCGGAATTGGAACACATGGGGGCGAAGGTTGAAATTTTAAATCCTCATCAGGCTATAATAATTGGTCCTGAACAATTAAAAGGTATTCCAATATCAAGCTACGATATAAGAGCCGGAGCCGCTATGATAATTGCTTCATTGATAGCCAGAGGCGAAACCGAAATAGGTAATATTAACTACATAGATCGCGGATACGAAAAATTGGAAGAAAAACTTCGCGCACTTGGTGCAGACATTCAACGTGTTGAGTAGTGCAAAACTCCAATCTGCTAACACTCAGTTATTATTCAACTAATGCTCATTTACCATTCAAATTGAATGGTACCGCTTAAGTCTGTTCTGAAAACAGCAGCTCCGATTTTTTGGAAATTTAGTAAAGATTCTTGATGAGGATGCCCGAAACTATTCCCTTCACCGCAAGAAATTACCACATTTTTCGGACGAAATTTTTCTAGAAAGCCGATAGTATTCGCGGTCTTTGATGCATGATGAGAAGCCTTAAAAATTTCAATATCCGCATAATTGGCGGAATAGGTTTTTATGATCGCATCTTCAGCCTCTTTTTCATTGTCCCCGTTTAATAAGACTCGATGGATTCCTCCATTTTTATCCGAGAATTTAATTAAAAACCCGATAGATGAATTATTTATATTCTTAAAATTTTTCCCGACAATGCTTTTAATCGGATAGATGGTGTCAAAATAAATATCTCCAACAACAAAATCAAAATTGGCTTCAGCAAAATGAATTTTGAGTGAATTTTGCCCCGCCTTTTCAGCGATATCTTTTAAAAATTCTTTGTAATATGAATTTTTATATTCAACTCCGGTAATTAAAACATTTTCAACTTTGTATCTTTCAAGTACTTTTATAAGTCCATCCAAGTGATCGCTGTGAGGATGGGTCAAAACCATCAAATCAATCTCTTTCATAAAAAAAGGTATTCTCCGATTTAATTCAACAAGTACATCACTTTTTGGTCCGCCATCTATCAATACATTATGACCATATGAGCTTTTAATAAAAACCGCGTCGCCCTGTCCAACATCCAAAAAATCAACATGAATTTTTCCGTCAGGCAATTCACTCAACATCCAAAAAATTCCAAAATAACAAAGCCCCAAAATAATCAGAAAATATTTTTTCATATAAATAATCTAACGTGAATAATCGTGAATAATATTAAACTCGAACCCTCAAAAAAAACTTTCAAAAACTTAAAATTTCTCTAAATAATTTCTTGAAATTTCCGAAAATCCGAAGTAAAAAAAGACCTCCGTTTTATCTGGAGGTCTTTTTTGTAAAGAATGAGGTGACGATTATTTCTTTCTTGTGATAAATCTTCCCAATCCCGCTGAAACAAGGAGTAGTCCAAGTAATTCAGGACCAGTCTCTGAAAGTTTTACTTTTGCGATCACACCAGTGCTTTCATTTCCGGCAGTATCTTTTTCTGTTAATTTAAACCAATATTCATTCTCGGCTTGTAATCCGTCCTTCACTTCATATTGAGTAAGGTCTTTGCCAAGAGTTTGAAGATCAACATAAGTAGATCCGTTGTCTGTACTTACGTATAATTTTTGAGCATCCAAATCAGCATCTTTTGGCAATAACCAAGACAAGATTACTGATAATACATTATCTTTATTAATTTGTTTTGCCGTGAAGTTTGTAGCATCAGCCGGAGGTGTTGTATCCAAAGGAAGTTCTGTCGTGTCTGAAGTCCCTGCAGCGGCAACAACTGATGAATTTTTCAAATCATCTACAGCATTTCCGGCCTCATCTAGAACTCCAACAACAGTAACAGTGTATTCTGTGCCGGAAGCCATTTCGCTAACTGTAAGCATTACGGCCGCATTTTCAATGCCGGTTTTTGAATCTTTCCCAAGTGACACTTCAGAAACCTTTAACAGGTCAGTGCCTCCAACGAAAGAAACTTTGAAATTATCAGCCGGAGCCAATCCGAGAACGACAGGCTCATTGAATGTAACCAATAAGTGAGTTGCATCTACGAATTCAACACCGACAACCTGAGGTCCTACCATGTCTGTTTTTGGTTCCGTATCGGTGCCCATAAATTTTGCAGTATCGGATGTTCCGCTAACGATAGGATTTCCAGCTTCATCAGTTACGTCTATTGTTGCTGTTAATATATAATTTGCATCTTTTTTCTGTTCAACAGTTGTCAACCTCACAACTTTTCCAACTTTTTCAGTTTCAATTAATCCTTTCTCAGCATCTTCCAGTGTCAAAACTTTTGCTCCAACAATGTCTAAAGGCTCAAATGTATCTTGATCTTCAATTGTAAAAGCCTGCTCAGGTTTATCTTCAGGAAGTTTTACAGTCTCGGAAAATTCAACATCGACTTCAATCTTACTGATTGAAACAGCTTCAGAAACTCTAGGAGCTTCCTCATCTTTTGTTTCACAAACAGCATCGGCTGAAGGAGTTGCATTTACTTCAACACTGTAATTTGGACTTTCATTTCCGGCCGCATCATAAGCGGTAACAGCGAAGAAATATTTAGTGCCATTTTCAAGACCCGCAACCTCGGCTTTTAGAGCGTCTCCAACGTTAACAGGTTCAAAAGTGTATGTATCTCCACCTTTTGATACAGATGTTACACCGGAATACACCTTATAACCGGTAACTTTTACGTCATCGGTAGCGGCATCCCAAGTGAGAACAACCTGTCCATTACATGCTGCGGCTTTAACATTTTCCACATCAGAAGGAAGAGTAGTGTCTGTTTCAGCCAAAGTTGTTGACGTCAGACTTAGCATTACTGCTAGCCCTAGCATTCCTGCAAATAGTTTTTTCATATTTATTTTTGTTTAAATTTTTTGTTTTATTTTTTAATTCAAATCGTATTATTATATCAAAATTATGGCTTTAAATCAAGGGGTCGGAACAAAAAGCTGGAAAATTACAACGAATAGAGTAAAATACACTCCAAACCTATAAATGATAGAAAGGATGAAGTTTTTTATAGATCAAAAAGTATTTCACGAGCATCCAAACCTGAAAATAGGTGTTTTGACTGCAAAAAACGTAAATAACATCAAAAGGATTTCAGCGATTGAAAGCCTTCTTCGCGGGGCTTCAATGGAACGAAAAAAAGAGTTTGATAAAAAGGATTTAAATAGCGATCCGAGGATTTTGAGATGGCGAGAAGCATATGCTTTATTTGGTGCAAAACCTTCGAAATATCAATGTTCTGTAGAAGCTTTGCTCACAAGAATAATGGAAGGTAAGGCTATTCCTTCAACAAATTCTTTGGTTGATATGGCTAATTACATATCTTTGAAATACGTAATCCCTGTGGGAGCCGAAGATATGGATAAATTTTATGGAGATGTAGAGCTCACATACGCGATGGGTGAAGAGTATTTCAGGCCAATAGGAACGATAGAAATTCAGCAAGCAAGACCCGGAGAGATAATATATAAGGACAAAGGAGGCGTCGTAGTCAGAAGGTGGAATTATCGCGAAGCTGAGCGTACAAAAGTAATCCGCGAGACTCAAAACGCATTAATTGTTCTTGAGGATTTAAACAATATTCCGATAGAAGAATTTGAGAAAATTTTGTACGATTTTCAAGATATAATAGAAAGATACATTGGAGGCGACGTAGCTATGTACATACTAAACGAAGACAATCACGAACTAGACTTGGAAGTTGAAGGGTTAAAAAAAGCTGATGATTCAAAAATTTCAGAAAAAGAAAAAGTGTTTTTCTTAAGCCAACAAAGCAAAAAAGAAGCAAGATTAAAAGATCTAAATAAAATCAATAACGACCAAGAAATAGATGAATCCTCCACAAAAAACGCAGAGTCCGTAGAGATCAAAAATGAAGCAAATCAATCAGTAGATACACCAAAAACAACACAACAAAAAATGCCAAAAAAACAACAGCAAGATGAGCAAAATAATCCGGACTTTTTAGACAAAACATCATACAAATACAGACTCACTTCTATTTTAAAAGAAGTTGTCGGAAGGAAATTTCCGGAAGAGGCGGCAACGCTAAAAATCGAATATCCAAAAGAGGAATCTCATGGAGATTATGCATCGAATATTTCATTGAAAATTGCCAGTAAAACGGGCCTCAACCCTCGTGACGTCGCGCAGGCGCTCATAAATACAATAGAAAAACCTGATTACATAGACAAGATCGAACTCGCCGGCCCTGGTTTTATCAATTTCTATCTGGCGGAGGAGGCGTTCGATGGAACTATGACATCTGTACTAAAAGAAGGAGACGACTACGGAGAGTCCAAAATCGGCAAAGGAAAAGCGGTAGTTATGGACTATTCTTCACCGAATATTGCGAAACCTCTAGGAGTTCATCATTTATTATCTA
>DAONBD010000006.1:0-15750 GCA_035401345.1 Candidatus Altimarinota bacterium | reverse complement strand
GCAATAGTTAAGCCTATTATTAAGATTATTTCTTTGCCTTTGATTTTTTTGAGTTGTGGACTTTTTCTTATAGTGATTAATGGATTTTTGCTTTGGTTCTTAAGTTATTTCTTATCTGTTGCGGCATTCAAAGACGTTGCAATAACCTTTCCAAATTTGGGCGCATATGTTATAGGTGCTGTCGTATTTGGATTGGTAAACTTTATAACAAACCTAATAAAATGAAGACATTTCTTTTTGTTACACAAATCGTTTTATCATTACTTCTTTCTTTGTCTGTCCTTGTTCAACAGAGAGGCACAGGACTTTCTGAAACTTTTGGAGGAACCGGAGGTGGTTTTTATACTACTAAGAGAGGAGCTGAAAAAGTGCTTTTTGTTGCCACTGTTGTATTCGCCGTTTTATTTGTGGCGAATTCTGTAGCATTTCTCTTCGTATAATTTTTAAAAAATGAAAATTTTTCGCAAATTAGCGAAGGTTTTTAGATCTTATTCGGATATAGATAAAGCAATTTCTTTTGCTTGTTTGGGGATAGTAATGCTTATGATTTTTAAGATGATAGTTTTTCCTTATGGGCTTTTTAATTTTGGAGATGAAAAAGTCTATACTGAGGGGCTTGTCGGAGAAAACGGATTTCAAAATTTAAATCCACTTTTTGTTGATTACAATGAATTAGATAGGGAGGTGTGCAGATTGGTTTTTTCTGGTTTGATGAAGTATGACTCAAGGCAGAAATCGATCGTTGCCGACATGGCTTCATTGACGATAAATGAGGACAAAACCGAATATACTTTTGTTCTAAAATCAGGGTTGAAATGGCATGACGGGCAACCTCTTACAACTGATGATGTGTTTTTTACATTTGCTTATATTATTCAAGATCCTTCTTTCCAAAACGATGTTCTTAAAGCTGATTTTGATGGCGTTGAAATCACTCAAATTGACAGTCGAACTATTAAATTCAAACTTCCGCGTCCGAATATCTTCTTTATTACTAATATGACGACCGGAATTTTGCCTAAACATATACTTGAATCGGTACCGGCTGATGCCTTGTTATATAGTAATTTTAATAAAAAACCGATAGGTAGTGGGCCTTATGTGGTGACTGAACCGATTCAACAATTCAAAGATGGACGTATGCAGGTGACCCTGGCAATGAATCCGACTTATTATGGCGTCAACCCGAAAATAGAAAAATACAGATTTATTTCTTATCCTACGATGAATGAATTGATTGATGAAATTACGGCTGTAAATGGGATAGTAAAGGTTTATGGTAAATATGCGGCGGATCTTAAAAGCAGGGGCGATTATGTAGTAATGCCTTATGAATTACCTCAATATATGGCTGTGTTTATCAATACCGACAGAGTTAAATATAGCAAAATCCGTACAGCACTTCTAAGGTCTATAGATAGAGATAAATTGTTAGAAGATGTGTCTGATAAAAAATCTATTGCTTCGCCGGTGTTGGATATAGATCAATCTCCGTTGTTTGTTTCCACTGATATTGAATTGGCAAAACAAATGCTTGCCGATGCTCAATATACTTATCCAAAACCCGATAGTAAATTTCGGGCCGATAGCGATGGTGAAATATTAAAACTTTCATTGTTGGCTCGCGAATTCCCTGAGGAGTCCCAACAGAGAGAGGAGTTTTCCGCTGTGCTGAAATTTCTTGAAAAAACCTGGGAGGATATTGGTATACAAATAGATGTTAGTATTTTACCTGTAGATCAATTAAATGAAAGGATAATGAATAGGGACTATGATCTTCTTCTGATGGGTCAAACTCTTGGATATGCATCTGATGATGCTTATAGTTTCTGGCATTCGAGTCAAGTTGACACGAACGGACTGAACTTATCAAATTATAAGAGTTTTCAAGTCGATAGTTTAATAGAGCAAATCAGGCTTACTTTTGAGTCTGAAAAAAGATTAGAAAAATTAAAAACTCTGGCTACGCAGCTCGTTACAGATGTTCCTGCTATATTTTTATACAGACCTATTTATTACTATGCTTCGGATGACAAGGTGGAAGGGATAAAAGTTGATGGTATGGCTTATTCTTCGGATAGGTTCTCGAATTTGGAAGAATGGCATTTTAGTAATTAACGTGAAGACTTAAGACTCTTTTCCTTTACTTTATCAGGAGAATTTGGTATTTGTATTTCGCTTTAAAACTTAAATTATTCATATGAAAGTCGTATTAAATGCAAATGTTGCAAAACTTGGTTTCAAAGGAGATGTTGTTGATGTAAAGGATGGATATTATAGAAATGTTCTTATGCCTAGAGGATTAGCTCAGATTGCTACTCGTGCTGCACAAGATTTGGCCGCAAAAAGAAGAGAGAAAATGGTTGTTGAAAAAGAAAAATTATTAGCGAATGTTAAAGAAGTTGTCGCTCAATTAAAAGGCCTAAAAGTCGAAATAGCTGCAAAAGTGACAGGGAAAGGAACTCTTTATGCTGCGCTTTCTCAGGATGCTGTTGTCGATGCTGTCAGGGCTGCTTCGAATATCCAACTCGAAAAGAAATATGTCAAAATTCCAGATCATATCAAATCTTTGGGAGAATATACTGTCGATATTGATTTCGGAGAAGGGAATGTTGCCTCTGTAGTTGTAAAAATCGTTAAGGCTTAAGTGCCGAATAAGGCTTAATTTAATTTTGCCGATGAAGGTTTTGGCCGTTGATTACGGAATAAAAAGGGTCGGATTGGCTTCCGGTGATGATGTATCGAAGGTTGTTTTTCCGAAGGGCGTTATTTTCCGCAAAAGTGATGAACAGGTTGTAGAGGATTTGTTGAAAATTTGTGAGGATTTTGGATATGGGAAGGTTGTTTTTGGAATGCCTATTAATGATGAAGGCAAAAACAAACAGGCCGAGATTGTTGATAATTTTATTGCTAAATTTAAAATTATTCTCGAGGAAGACTTCGGTGAAGGTAGGGAATTGGTTTTAGAAATTGATACCATTGATGAGTCTTTTTCCAGTTTTGAGGCGGATGGATATTTAAGTGATTTTTCAGGGAAAAAGATTAGGATACAGGAAGGGGATCGTGACTCTATGGCAGCCAAGGTTATTTTAGAAAGATATTTTGCTGAAAATTAGTTGCAAAATCTTGAAAATTCAGTAAAATTGTGTTCTGATATGCATAATACTTGGATTTTAATAGGGATTTCTGTTTTGTCGCTGATCGCGATAATGCTTTTTTTTGCTGTTTTTTTTAGATTTAAAAATAAATTAAATCGCACAAAAGGACAGAAGACCGTACTTTGTATATCTGTTCCGAAGGAATTAGAGATAGGGCCGATAGCAGCGGAGCAGATTTTTTCTACTGTTCACGGGATTTACAGAAAAATGTCTTTTTGGAAGAGACTTTTCGGGTTTAGACAGGATTGCGTGAGTTTTGAAATGGCTAATATTGATAAGTCAATCAGATTTTTTATAGCTTCTCCAAGTAGATTTAGGAATATGATTGAAAGTCAGGTTTATGCTCAATATCCTGATGCCGAAATATTTGATGTAGATGATTATGCCTCAAAAGAAAATCCGCATTTTAAGAATGCTGTTGGTGCGGAATTAAAATTTACAGATGCGGACATTTTTCCTATTAAAAGATACACTCAATTTGAAGATAAGTTAGCCAGAATAGCTGTTGACCCTATTGCCGGTATAACCTCTACTTTAACAAAATTTGACACTCCCCAAGATCAGGCGTGGGTTCAGATAGTTGTAACCCCTCTTCCGGAGAGGTTGAGAATTCGTCTTATTAAATGTGTGAAATTGGTGAATAAAGGTTTTTTTATGAGTATTGAAGCGATTCAGAATGCTTATGTCAGAGCTTTTATTACTAGAAAGATTTGGCCTAAATTTATTTTCTTCCCATTTTATATTTATACGTGGATAAGAGGTGTTTTTATAAGATCAGGTTTGGTTGGTTTAATGGCTGAGTCTGAAGTTGCGGATGAATCTACAGATGAGCATACAGCCATGCGTTCGCATGAAAAAGAAACTGAAGCAGACGCATGTATTGATAAGGTTGTTAGACTTATTTTTGATGTAAACATAAGATTGGTTTATGTGCCTTCTCATTACACTAAGTCGAAAGCTGATTTGAAATTGAGGGAAATGTTTGGTGCTTTTAAGCAGTTTAACTTGCCTCATTTGAATAGTTTTGAAATGGGTAAAATGCAGGTTGGAGAGGATGTTGTGAGGAAGTATCGTCAAAGAGAGGTTGAGGATGGAATTTTGATGAGTAATGAAGAGCTTGCTACTTTGTATCATTTGCCGAATTTGACTGTGAAGACGCCGAATATTGCGTGGGTAAGGAGTAAAAAATTGGAACCACCGGTCGACCTACCGCTGAAAGAGGAAATAGGGGAGGATGGTTTCACTTTGTTGGGACGTACGAATTTCAGAGGAAGTAAAGTTGAATTTGGAATCAAAGATGCAGATAGACGTCGCCATATTTACATTATAGGTAAGACCGGTATGGGTAAATCTACTCTTTTGGAGAATATGATTTATTCGGATATCATGGAGGGAAAGGGCGTAGGTATCGTCGATCCTCATGGAGATTTGGCTGATACTGTTTTGAGCTTCGTGCCGCCTTCTAGGACTAATGATGTTCTTTTAATTGATCCGTCTGACAGGGACTTCCCAGTCGCTTTTAATATGCTTGAGAATATTGATCCGTCGATGAATTCGATCGTCTGTTCGGGATTGGTCGGAATTTTTAAGAAAATTTATGCGGATAGTTGGGGACCGAGACTTGAACATATTTTGAGAAATACAATTCTTTCTCTCCTTGAATCTCAGGGCTCGACGATGCTTGGTATTACGAGGATTCTGCAAGACGAAAATTTCCGTAGAAAAATTGTTACTAAGATTACCGATCCTATAGTGAAAAGTTTTTGGGTGAATGAATTTGATAAGATGCAGGATAAATTAAGGATAGAGGCTATCTCTCCTATTTTAAATAAAGTAGGGCAGTTTTTATCTAGTCCGGTTATTCGCAATATAGTTGGTCAGCCGAAGAGTTCGGTTGATTTGAGGTTTGCGATGGATAAAGGCAAGATCGTTATAGTTAATTTGTCGAAGGGTAAAATAGGTGAGGATAATTCTTCTCTCCTTGGTTCTATGATTATTACGAAGTTTCAGCTCGATGCTATGAGTCGTGCAAATCAAAAAGAGGCTGATCGTAAAGATTTCTATCTTTATGTTGATGAGTTCCAAAATTTTGCAACTGAGGCTTTTGCTACTATTCTTTCCGAAGCTCGTAAGTATAAATTGAATTTGACGATGGCAAATCAGTATATTGCTCAGATGCCTGATGAGGTTCGCGATGCTGTGTTTGGAAACGTTGGTACTCTCGTTGCGATGCAGGTTGGTTTTGATGATGCTGAATATATTTCTGGCCAGTTTGGTGAAGAAGTTTTGCCGCCTGATCTGGTCGGTATGAATAAATTTACCGCGTATTTGAGATTATTGATCGATAATATGCCTTCGAAGACGTTTTCCATGGATACTCTTCCGCCGCCTAGTGGTCGCGTAATAAATGAGGAACGATCCGACACTATTCGCAAGGTTGTACGTGAAAGATATTCACAAAAAAGATCTGTTGTTGAAGAGAAAATAATGAAGTGGAGCGGGGTGGATGAAGGAAGTTTGGCTGTGAAAAAATCAGTGACTGATAAGAAATTCGCGGTTGTTGAAAAAAGTCATGTTGATAAAAGGCCTCGCGATTGAGAAAAATTACGATTGCAAAAACTTCTAAAAAATAAATATGAAAAATTTTGGTCAAAAATGGAAAGTTTTGCTCAAAGATAAGCGTTATATATTGCTTTTTATTTTAGGTGTTTTGTTTTTGTTGTTTGCTGAATATTTGTTAGTTGTTATTACGACTTACAAAGATGGGTTCACAAATTTTCCTTCTGTTGGGGATTTGATTTTAGATCATATTTCCGTGCGAGATTGGATGCCATTGTATTTGTATGGACCTTTTCTTGCACTTTTAATCACTTTATTTTATTTAATTTTTTTCAGGCCCGACTTGTTTCCTTTTGCTTTATTTACATTTGCACTTATAGATCTTTTTCGCGCTTTTACTATTTCTCTTACCGATATTGCTCCACCTGCTGATATAATTTATTTGCAAAAACCTGAGCTGATAGATGCTTCTTTGAAATATTTATTTATGAAATCAGATTTGTTTTTTTCTGGGCACGTTTCGCATGTTCTTTTATCTTTTTTCCTGTTTAAAGAATTTAAGATCCGATGGTTTATGCTTGTCTGGTCTTTTGTGATGGGAGCTACCGTTTTAGTGATGCACGTTCATTATTCTATAGACGTTTTTGCTGCATTCTTTATAACTTATGGTGTTTACAAAATTGCCGAAAAAATTTACAGCAAAGTTAATAAAAGCTTTTTACAAAAAATTTCGTCTTAAAGTTGTTTCAATATAATCTATTCTGCAATCAACGGTTTGATTCCCGGTAATTCTTTTCCTTCCAAAAACTCTAATGATGCGCCGCCTCCTGTAGAGATGTGAGTGAATTTTTCAGTTGGTAGGTCGAATGTCGAGATGGCGTTGATAGTGTCGCCGCCGCCTAGGATAGATACGCAATCTGTCTCCGCAATAGTTTCAGCGATGGTTTTTGTGCCGTGTTGAAAAGGTTTCTTCTCAAACACTCCAACGGGACCGTTCCAAATCACTGTCTTAGAATCCGCAATCATATTGCAGAATTTCTCTGTAGACCATTTGCCCAAATCAAAAGCTTTCATGTCGTTTATAAGGTCTTCGACTCCGACTTCTGCTGTCTCTGCGTCGTCTGATAATTCAGATGCGACTATTAGGTCATGAGGAAGAATTATCTTTGTTTTGTATTCCTGGCATTCCATCATGATTTCACGCGCTAGTTCAATCTTGTCTGCTTGAACCAGGGATTCTCCCATAAAATATCCTGAAGCTGCTAAGAACGTGTTCCCAATACCTCCACCGACGAGTATGTGATCAGCTTTGCCAATGAAATTTTTAATAACGCCAATTTTGTCGTCCATTTTTGCTCCACCGAAGATCATCGTGAGCGGGTGAGCAGGGTTTTCCATAACACTTGAAAGTGCTTCTACTTCCTTTTGCATTAAATAACCTGCATATGAAGGCAGGTAGTCAGAAAGTCCTGCTGTCGATGCGTGGCGTCTGTGCGCTGTGCCAAATGCATCATTCACGAATACGTCTGCTAGGAAAGCGAGTTCGCGAGTGTATTGTTCTTCACACTCTTCCTCTTCTTTGCGGAATCTTATATTTTCGAGCATTACGATCTCTCCGTCTTTCATTTCGGCTGTTTCGTTGTGAACCGTGTCTGTAGTGACGGCGTCTAGTTTTTTTACAGGTGTTTTAAGGAGTTTTTCTAATTCTCTTGCGACTGGGTCTGTACTCAATTCATCTACGATTTGTCCTTTTGGACGGCCTAAGTGGGTGACGATGATTAAACGAGCGCCTTTTTCTATGAGGTATTTAATTGTTGGAAGAGCCTCGCGAATTCTTGTATTGTCGGCGACTTCTCTGTGTCCGTTTGAATCTGGATCTGTTAATGGCGTGTTAAAATCAACTCTTACAATTACTTTTTTGCCTTTTAGATCTTTAATATCTTCAATTGTTTTTAATTTCATTGATAATAAGGGTTATTTAATTTTTCTTTAAATTTGTGTTTGCAAAATTGCTGCTTCTGCAAAAGATTTTCCTTTGTTTAAGCCTTTTTTTGAAGATCGAAATTTTGCCTGTTTTTCAGTTTCGCAGGTTAGAACGCCGAATATTATTGGGGTTTCTAGTTCCAGTTGGACGTTCATAAGTCCTCGGAATGTTTCTGTACAAACATAATCGTAATGATTGGTGTCGCCACGAATAACCGATCCCAGCGCGATCACCGCATTGGGTTTGGTTTTCTTTATTATTTTTTTTGCTGTTAATGGTAATTCTAGTGCTCCAGCTACACGTGTAAGTGTGAGATTTTTTGTTTTTATTCCGTTATCAATTAAAGTTTCCAATGTGTTTTCGTATAGCTCGAGTCCTATTTCTTCACCAAAATAGGGGAGTATGATCGCTATTTTCAGATTTTTATTTTCCATTAAATTTCTATTAAATTCCCATTAAATTTTCTGTGCGGTTTAAATAAAACCTCTTTCTACCAGATACGCATATTTTGTTTCACCTTCTTTATTTTCAAGCAAACTTTCTAAATATTTACTAATTGCATCGAATTCTAAATTCACTATATCATCTTCTTTTAGTTTCGATAAATTTGTGTTTTTCAACGTGTGTTCGACAAGGCAAACATCAAAAGTCTCTCTGTCTAAATATGAAATAGTTAGGCTTGCTCCGTTTATTGCTATTGAGCCTTTTAATGCCAGATGTTTTGCAAATTCTTTTGGATATGAAAATTTTATAACCGTCTGATTCTTGTATTGTTTGATTGATATCGTTTTACCTGTCGCGTCTATATGTCCCTGAACTATATGCCCATCAAAAGCTTCTCCCATTTTCATAGCTGGTTCCAGATTTACTGCTTTGTTATCTTTAGCAAATTTTAAGTTTGTTAATTTAACCGTTTCGTCCATTACCTTAAAACTCAATCTGTTGTTTTTGTGTTCTTCAAGTGTAAGGCATATTCCGTCTACGCTTACAGAAGTTCCCTTTTTGATGTTATCGAATATTGAATTTTTCGCTTCAATTATCAGGACGTTTTGATCTTTTAATTGAGCTACATCTGTGATTTTTCCGATCGACTGAATAATGCCAGTGAACATAGTTTTTTTATTATAGGATCGTATTTTAAATTAAAATTAAGGTTTTTTTAAGAGAAAACTTTATTTTTTGAAAATTTTATTTAAGAACGACAGTTTATTTTGATGTTGATATTTTTTTAACCCTCATTTCTATGAGAAGTCTAAATCAAGTCATGATGATTGGTCATCTGGCTGCAAACCCAGACATTCACACTTCTGCGACTGGTGTGAAAGTTGCATCTTTTCAAGTCGCTACAAATCGAGATTGGACAACTTCCGATGGTGCGAAAAAAGAAGCTGTCGATTATCACAGATTTGTCGCTTTCAAGGGATTGGCTGATGTTTGTGCTAAACATCTCGTGAAAGGAAGTCCTGTGTATGTTCAGGGTAGGTTGCAAAATGTTTCTTTTGACGGATCTGATGGAAAGAAACATTTCTTTACAGAAGTTGTTTTGGATAGTCTCAACATTCTTGTCTACAAAAAAGGTAAAACCGGCGTTGAATTGAATGTTCAAAATGTGACTGGCGAAAGTGCTGAACCAACCGGTTAATTCTATTTTTATTCCCCAATTATAAAAATCTTCTTTGTTTGGATCGTAAATACCCAAAGGGAAGCTAGACTTAAATAGCTTCCCTTATTATAATCTGTTTGATTTAACTTCTTTTAATATGAAAATTTTCCAAAAGATTTCTGCGTTTTGTTTAATTGTTGTTTTACTTTCTACCTTGTCGGGTTGTAGAACTAAAACGCCACCTCCTGCTGTGGACAAATCCGAACGGTCTTTGGTCGTCTATGGATTTGAAGACTCAAGAGATGTAATGGAGCCTTTGATAGCGAAATATACTGAGAAGTATCCAAATTATAAAATCACTTATCGTGGTTTCTCCAATTTCAAGGAATATGAGAAATTGATTCTAAATGAGATGGCTGAAGGTGGTGGGCCCGATTTATTTGCCATGCCAAATAATTGGTTCGTTAAAAATAGAAAGAAACTCGTAGCAATGCCTTCTACTCAAGGCGCTGTTAGCGATGTTCGAGGCACTTTTGTTGATGTTGTTGCCAAGGATTTGGTCATTACTGATGATAACGGAATTGAACGTGTATATGGACTTCCTTTATACGTAGATACGCTTGGTATTTATTACAACAAAGATCAATTCGAAGACAAAATTCCAAGTACCGGTAGGCCTGCTATAACTTGGGATGGAATTAAAAGTAATGTCATAGCTCTTACGAAAATCGATCAAAATGATCCGTCAAAATTCGAAGTTTCCGGTATAGGGCTTGGTCTGTCTAATGTTACGTATGGTTCGGACGTCTTGAAAAGTATGATGCTTGGCTTTGGTGCTGTTTTTTATGACGATTTAATATCAAAGGTTAATTTATCTTCTCCAAATTCAAATGGCGAATATCCGGCCAGCGATGCTTTGGATTTATACACGAGTTTCACCGATCCAATTCAAAGACATTATTCTTATAATTCTTCAGTTGGGGATGGGCTTGCATATCCAGATATAGATGCTTTTGTAATGGGGAAAGTTTCCATGGTTTTTGGTTATTCGACAACTTACAATTTTATATTAAATAGAAGAAATGCTTTGAAGTCGCAGGGCGCTCAAGTTATAGATGTTGATGTTATTAAAACAGCGTATTTTCCTCAAAAAGAAGATCCTGCTTCGTCTACCGCAAAAAGGTCTGTTTTAGCTTCTTATTTTGCTTATGGCATCAATAGAAATAGTAAAAATCCTGAAATTGCCTGGGACCTTTTGACTACTTTGGCTTCTCCGGATTTGGAAAAAGCTTATTTCAAAGCTACGAATAAGCCGACTAGTAGACGTGACTTAATTGCTTCTGAAAAACTGGATCCTATTTTTGGAGTTTTCGTTAATCAAGTCGGATTTGCAGATACTCTTCCTGTGACTGATTATTTGGAATACAAATCGTTTTTCACTCAAGTGATTGATTTGGTTAATAAAAAGACGCCTCTCTTAACTGCTATTAAAACTCTAGAGGCAAATATACAGGCTACTTTACCCGGGACAGGTTATAGGGTTCCTCTGAATGAAGAGTATTATAAAGATTTGCAGAAGTAGTTTGGAGGCAAAGTTTTCGTCAAATTTTGCTTTGAAATTTCTTGGCTGAAAAATGTTTTTTTGTTGAATCCTATCTAAAAAGAAGATTTTTGTATCCGTTTAAAAAATCTTTTGCAGATGTCGGTTTTTTCCCCTCAAGTTGTACCAATGTCGGTATCAAAATTCCGTTTTGTGTTTTGAATCCAAAAGTGTTCTTATCTATTAATATCGCTGTTCCGGTTTTTTCTTTTGACTCTAATTCTATGCTTCTTGCTTCGAGGATTTTCAATATTTTATCGTTGATTTTGGTGTATGTTGATGGCCATGGATTTAATGCTCTGATTTGATTGATTAATTCTTCGCTTGTTTTACTGAAATCCAAAAGACCTTCCTCCTTTTCAATTTTTCTGCAAAATGTTGCTTTTGAATCGCTTTGTTTGATCGGTTCCAAAATTCCGCTTTCTATATCTCTTAGTGCAAATGGTAAAATTTCTGCTGATTTTTCTGCTAATCTCTGAGAAAGAGTTTCGTAAGTGTCATCTTTTTCAATAGGGTATCGGCGCACGAGATAAATATCTCCGTGATCTAGTTGGTCGTCGATCTTCATTATAGAAACTCCGGTGTCTTCATCGCCATTTAATAGTGCTTCTTGAATTGGTGACGCTCCGCGATAGCGAGGGAGGAGGGAAGGGTGCACGTTGATGCATGGGAATTCCAGTAATGCTTTTGGAATAATTCCTCCATATGCAACTACGACTATGTAATCAGGTTTGTTTTTTTTGATTTCATCTATTAATTCTTCATCAATTTTGTCTTTTTGAATAACCGGGAGATTTAATTTCTCCGCTATTTCTTTTATAGCTGGTTCCATTATCGTATTTCTGTCTCCTTTTTTACTTGTCATTGTTACTACTCCGAGGATCTCGAAATACGGATCCATTGCTAATGCTCTTAATGACGGAACTGCGAATTTTGGCGTGCCGAAATAATAGATCTTCATGCCTCGATTCTATATTCTTTTTATTACTGAAACAAATGATTATTTTTCTAACGATCCAGTTTTTCTAGTGGTCCAACAACTGAGGTTGCCATTGCTCTACATTTACTACAAATTATTCTTATACTTTCTTTGCGAATTCTTTCCGGAACACCTACCATGTTTACACCATTAACCATTCTTGATATATCTGTTAGAGCTTCTTGAGCTTCTCCCATTACGCCACCTTCCAATGCAATTTTTACACTTACAGCTTCCGGCAATGAAGCTCCTCCGTACATATCAACGTCTGCTGCTATTCTTGTAGAACATGCTTGTCCAACTATCGGACATGTTCCTTCTCCATTATCGTCGTATGGGTGTAGAGTCTTGTTATACATATTTTTTCTTTTAATGATATAAATTTGGAGGCGATCTTATTACTTTTCATTGTTTTTTACAAGTTTAAATTCGGTCTATTGATTAATTTTCAAAAAGCAGTATAATATCTCCTTAAAATTCAAAGGAAAATGCAAAATACTGATTACGAACAATTTGGGAAGGTGGCTGAAAAAGCACAAAAAGTGCTGATAATCGGGCATAGAAAACCTGATGGGGATGCGTTGGGGAGTATGTGTGCACTTAATTTGTTTTTTGAAGGATTGGGAAAAGAGTCTGTTATGGCATGTGTCGATTCTCCTTCAAAAAAATATTCATTTATTCCGAACGTGAAATTTATAGAAAACGACATTGATCCATCTTATTATGATCTAATAGTTATGGTGGATTGTGGCGCACATTATATGAGTAATTTCCATGAAAGATATCCTGAACTTATACCTTTTGGCGATGAAGAAAAAACTCCTTATATTGTAAATATAGATCACCATTCTTCGAATGATTATTTTGGGCATTTGAATATAGTTGAGGAGAGTGCAGCATCCGCTACAATGATTCTTTATAAAATTTTCGACTATCTTGGCTGGAAAATAACTCCCGAAATCGCTACTTGTTTGTTGACTGGAATTTATAATGATACTGGTAGTTTTATGCATTCAAACACTTCTGATGAAGTTATGCGAATCTCTTCCGAGTTGCTTCGCAGGGGGGCCAAAATTTCTCCAATTATCAAAGCGCTTTTTAGGTCCAATACTATTGATACGCTAAAAACCTGGGGAAAAGTTTTTGAACATACGGAAGTTACGGATGATAATTATTTACTTTCCGTTATAAAAGAAGGTGATCTCGATCCGGGTCAGGACATGGACCATCTTTCAGGCGCGATTGATTATATGAATATGGTTCCCGATGTTAATTATTCAATGCTTATCAAGCAAGACCGGGGACATATAAAAGGTTCACTTCGAACTCGCCGTGATGACGTGGATTTGTCAGAAATCGCTAAAAAATTTGGTGGTGGAGGGCATCCAAAAGCGGCTGGATTTAGTATAAAAGGGGATTTAAAAGATGTGTTTGGAAAATAGTCATCGTTGTGATAAATTTTCATCATGTCTGACGAAATACAAGCTGTTGCAAAAGATGTTGCAAATTGTTCCAAATGCCAACTTTGTTCTGGCAGGACAAATGTCGTGCCTGGAAGTGGTCATCCAAAAGCAAAAATTCTTTTTATTGGCGAAGGTCCGGGTAAAGATGAAGATTTGCAGGGAAAACCGTTTGTTGGGGCTGCCGGAAAATTATTAACGAAATTGATAGAAAGTATAGGCCTTACAAGAGATGACGTTTTTATCACGAATGTTGTGAAATGCAGACCTCCGGAAAACCGCGATCCGTTTCAAGAGGAAGTGGATGCTTGTTATTCTTATTTGGTACGTCAATTAAAAGCCATACAACCTTTGCTGGTTGTGACTCTTGGTCGTCATTCAACGGCCAGATTTTTACCCGATGCAAAAATTTCTCAAGTGCATGGTCAGCCAAAAGTTTATAAGGGAATTTGGCAAAAATTACAGGTTTATTTGCCTTTGTATCATCCTGCGTTTGCTTTGTATGACCCTAGAAACAGGACAATTCTGGAAGAGGATTTTAAAAAAATTCCATTGATATTAAAAAAATTGGAACAACAACAAAAAAATGAGTCATAAAAATTATTTATTGATTATCTTGGGGATTTCTATACTTGCTTGGATTGGTTTTGTTACTGTGATTTTTAAGTTCGATCCTTTTGCTAATACTTCTGTTGCTTTGGCGTTTTTTTATTTGAGTCTATTGATCGCGCTGACTGGAACTTTTACTTTGATCGGTTATTTTTTTAGAATTTGGCTTTATAGAAATGAGATTTTTTACGTGCATTTGAATATATCTTTGAGGCAGGGCGTTCTTCTTTCTTTGATCGCTGTTAGTTG
The DNA here is from genome assembly GCA_035401345.1 of Candidatus Altimarinota bacterium. Taxonomy (GTDB): domain Bacteria; phylum Patescibacteriota; class Gracilibacteria; order UBA1369; family LOWO2-01-FULL-3; genus DAONBD01. The sequence goes on along the minus strand of DAONBD010000006.1, from coordinate 1,549 downwards.
TCTTGTTCTGCTTATGTTGAAAGTCTTGACCTGGTGGTCAGGCGGATTGCTTGTAATGTCTGCTGTTTTGATAGAACTTTATTTCGCTTCCAAAGAAGACATTTGATTTGATTCTTCGAAATATACCGGGTCTTCTATGACTCGTATTTTGCTAACCGGCCAAAAAGAAACCCACGCTTTTCCTTCTATATTTTTTAATGGAACAAATGCGTTTTCAGGATCTCCTTCACATCCTCCGGCGTATGGATTTTTGAAACAAGTTCTTGAATCCGTACTTGCATTTCTATTGTCTCCCATCGTGAAATACTCTCCTTCCGGGACGGTAAAAATCTTATATCCTGTCGCGAAAGTTGGCGTGTTACGCCTGTTTTCTTCGTTCAAATATGGCTCTTCTAATTTTGTTCCGTTTGGGTGGTCTGAATTTGTTATATAAACTTCTCCATTTAATATTTCGACTGTTTCTCCAGGCAACCCTATTATTCTTTTTATAAAATATTTTTCATCTGAAAATTTTGGCACAAAAACGATTATATCTCCTCTTTTTGGCTCTTCAACGTAGTATCCTGCTTTATTTAATATTATTTTTTCTCCATATTCTTTTATGCATTCTTCATTAATATTATTCAAAGAATCACACATTGAGGGCCCATATATGTCGAAAGGTGTGACTAAAAATTTTTCAACCAATAAAACTACTCCAAAAACTATAGCTACATTTACTACAAGGTCGGCCATCCATATTAAAGATGGTTTTATTTTCTGCCAAAGAGATGATGCCATATTTGTTTTTTTTAAGACCTATGAATAGTATTCTCAAAATTGCAAAAGTAAAGCAAAAAATGGTATAATGCTACCATATGAAATGGAGAGAAGCTTTATACAAGAAGCATTTGGATGATGGTGAAGAAATTATTGAAATAGTTCACCGTCATTGGTTTATTTTGAAGAAAAAAGTATGGAAAGCAACTACTTTTGGAATTCTGCCACCTTTGATAATTTTTGTTTTTTATCCGGGGTTTTGGCCTATATGTCTGGCTTGGCTTGTTGTTGGTATTATTTTCTATATTTTTGGATTTATTGATTGGTATTTTGATTGTTTGTTATTAACCAATGAGGGTGTTATCGATGTTGAAAGAAAAGGAATTTTTGATAATGCTTCGAAGAAAATTGAATATCATACTATAGATGGTATTTCTTTCGAGGTAAAAGGAGTTTTGCCAACACTTTTAAATTACGGACATATTATAATAGATAAAATGGGTTCGGGTATTCATATTAACCTGTATGACGCTCCAAATCCTGCAGCTGTTAATAAAAAAATCATGGATTACCAGACCGAGTTTGTGAAAGAAAAGATGTTTTCTGATCATGAGGCTCTCAAAGGAATGCTTGCCGAGATGATAGCAACCCATGTGAAGGAAAAAGGAGGATATTCTAATATAAAAAAGAAATAGTTTAGGATTCTGAAAGTTTGTGATTCTGAAAGTTTGGAGTTTGGATCTGAATTTTAAATCTTAAATTTCGCATCTCGTGGTCAAGAAAAAAATTT
>DAONBD010000005.1:15116-16835 GCA_035401345.1 Candidatus Altimarinota bacterium | reverse complement strand
AAACCTTCCTGGTCAATCTTCCAAGGTTTGCTTTTTTCAGGAATGATTTACTCGGAATTGTATGCATCTTCGCTGATAAGCGCGTCATACATGATCGCATTAAAAAGGCTTGCCGCACTCGTTGGCGTCGCTTTCGGGTATTTCGTTTTCAAAGAAAAAAACATCCGTGAACGTGCTGTCGGAGCATCTATCATGGTTTTTGGAGTGATTATTCTTGTGATGTTCGGATAATTAAATCTTTTAAATAAATTTAAGGGAAATTTAAGTTTTATTTATATTCTTTGAAAGTTTTTTGAAATAAGCCGGTGTTATTATCGGTTTGTTTTTGCGCAAAAACACACTTCATTTCTATTTTTTAACGCAATAAAATGAAAAAATTTTTTACTTGGATTTTGTGCGGGGCGATCGGTATGTTTTCTTTTAATGTAGTGACTGACGCCGGAATTCACTCCGCAGTCTATACAGGATCCCACGCTGGATTCAAAACTGCTTTTGCAGCTTCGGCGGGTGCTGTAGTTATCAATGAAATCGCTTGGGCCGGGAGTTTGGATAACTCAAACGATGAATGGATAGAGCTTTATAATCCCGGTTCACAAAGCGTGGATTTGAGTGGGTGGATGATTGTAGATGATTATGTCGACCAATATGTCATTACAAGCGGAGTGATTCCGGCGCATGGATATTTCTTGATTGAAGATGCGGAATCCTCTGTCTCAAACGTTTCTGCGGATGCAATTATAGGGCTTTCATTAGCCAATAGCGGCGACAGCTTGATATTAAAAGATTCCGTAGGGAATTTGGTTGATTCTATAAATGCAAGCGGTGGAGCATGGTATGCGGGAAATAATACTACAAAAGCTACGATGGAGAGAATTGATCCTTTTGTATTAGTTGACTCCGCTTCGAATTTCGGCACCGCCACAACTGAAAACGGATCGTCCGGATCTCTCGGTAGCGTAATTATAGGAACTCCAAAATCTCAAAATACCGTATACCAAGGCAGTGCTTCGGAAACTCGTGTTGAATTTGATTTATCAAATGAAAATCCTCTGACCGGATCAAATTTGGATGCAACTGTGATCGTGAACAATGCTGTTGATCTTTTTTCTTACGGTTTTGATGTTGTTTATGACCCGTCGAAAGTCGAATATGTCGGCATACGCGAAGACGGATTTTTGAGCACAAACAAAAGTGTCAATACCGCATTCAATGTTTCTTTGGAAAATGGTTTGCCGGGGAAATTAATTATCGGGAACGCGAGAGTTGGCTCACAGACTGGAGTTTCGGGCAGTGGAAATCTTTTTACAATTACATTCAAAATAAAAGCCGAGAGTGGTACTGATGTTAATTTGAATTTTGGAGCCGGAAGTTTTTTAACAGATTCTTTGGGGGACGCTTTGTGTTCTTATAATAATGCAACTTTCAAAATTGCGTCCAATCAAATAGGTGCTGTTTCCGGATTGAATGCAAATGAAGGGACTGATTTATACAGCATCACTTTGAATTGGACGGCACCTGCGGATGGAGCGGATACTTATTTAATTTCCAGAAAAAATCAGGCAGGTAATTTTATTCAAATAGGCACGACTCAAAACACGACTTTCACGGATACAAATGCAATCATCCCAAATTTAAATTACGAGTACAAAGTGAAGGCTGTGAAGAATGGCATCGAGAGTTCCGCGTCTTCAGTAATAGCTACAGACAGCCGTGGAATCA
>DAONBD010000005.1:0-15016 GCA_035401345.1 Candidatus Altimarinota bacterium | reverse complement strand
CTGTTTCAAACGCGCGAGTTTATATTGAAGTGGAACATTTGGATCACGATATATTAAAACTCAATATTATTTGCGAGCGCATTGAAACTCCGGTGCTTGGGATTGCTTTTCATCTGGAATACTCAAAAGATCTTCTGCATTTTTTGAGATATGATCCGGGGACTTTTCTGGAGCAAGGCGGAGACCCTTTTTATATTGTATCTGATAATAATGGTGTCGTTATATTTGGAGAAACTTTGAGGAGGAATGATAGCTTCCCTGTCGGTGGAGGAAATATCACTTCAATTTATTTCCAAAAAAATTCCTCCTATGATGCTGACGATGTTTTGGAATTTAAATTTAAAAATGGCGAGGTATCTGGGTTGGATTCCACCAGACAGGATATAGACACTGTAAATTTTGAAAATTTTCCTTCTGAAACGCTTTTGACCGACATTGCGACCGATGAATCGGATATCAAAACTTCGTCTGCGTCTACCATGTCCGCGAATGTTTTCGTCGGCGATTTTCAACAATATTTTCTCGGCGTTTTGTCCACTTTTGGCATTATTTTTATATTAATCTCAACTGTTCTTTTCATAAAATATATTAAGGCAAGTCGTAAAATTTGATCTTTTGAAATACGGGGTATAGAATTCGCTTCGTTGAGATCTTTTCTAAGGGCAAAATGGATATATTCCCACCAAAAAGGAGGATGAAAATTTTATCCGAATTACTTCGTAAAGGCTGGCATTTCTTTGCGGGAATCGTGCTGTTTGAAGGATACACTTTGGTGATGATCGCTTTTGGAAAACAGATCGCTTTGGTTGGGCTTACCGTTTTTTTGCTTGCGGCTTTGATTTTTGAACATATTAGACTCGAGCACAAGCCCAAACTTTTTGAATTTCTGAATGTTTTGTTTAGAAAAAAAGAGATGTTTAGGACTTCCAGTATGGTTCCTTTTATGATTGGTGCCCTGCTGGTTTTTTCTGTATTCCCTTATGGAATTGCACTATTCGCTGTGATGATATTGGTTATAGGCGATACTTTTGCGGCTGGATTTGGAATGGTTTTCGGGAAAAAGAAAATTTGGAAAAACAAGACGTACGTCGGCTCTTTTGCAGGACTTTTAATTAACTTATTTACCGGATTTGTTGTTCTTCATGAATATCCTGAAATATATATTCCTATGGCTATTACCGGTTCTGTCGTGGAAACAATTACAAGCAAAGTAGAGGATAATTTATTCGTACCGATTGCCGCCGGTGTGGTCGGGTACATCATGCAAATTATTTATTTTTAACAATTTTCGATATGTCTCTGTACGAAAACACGTTGAAGCAGATGCAAAAAGCTGCAGATACAATGGGCTTGAATCCTGAATTAAAAACAATTCTGGACGAACCTATGAGAGTCGTGGAAGTCAGTCTTCCTGTAAGAATGGACAATGGAGCTTTGAAAATTTTCAAAGGATTCCGCTGTCAGCACAACGATTTCGCCGGACCTTTCAAGGGCGGAATTCGTTACCACCAACAAGTCGATATGGGCGAAGTAAAAGCTCTTTCCGCTTGGATGACTATTAAATGTTCAGTTGTCGGAATTCCAATGGGAGGGGGAAAAGGAGGTGTAGTTGTTAATCCAAAAGAATTAAGTGAAGGTGAATTGGAGAGATTAAGTCGAGCTTATGCTCGTGCTGTCGCTCCTATTATTGGACCTTTTGTTGACGTTCCTGCGCCAGATGTAAACACAAGTCCAAAGATTATGTCTTGGATCAAAGATGAATATTCAAAATTTGTTGGAAAAGACACTCCGGGCGTAATAACAGGAAAACCGGTTGAAGACGGAGGAAGTGAAGGTCGTGGAACAGCTACTGCGCAAGGAGCTATTTACGCTTTGGAAAGTTTTGCTGAAGAATTCAACATTCCCGTAGAAGGAACAAAAGTTGTCATTCAAGGATTCGGAAATGCCGGATCAATAATGACTGATCTCTTATATCAAAAAGGATTTGTAATCAAGGGACTTGCTGATTCGAGAGGGTGCATCGTTTCAAAAGAAGGCGGATTAGACCCTAAAAAAGTTGCCGAGATTAAGACGTCAGAAGGTTCGGTGACTGCCGTTGTTGGCAAGCCTGGATTTGAAAATGTTTATGCTTGTGAAACAAAAGAGTTTTTGGAGACTGAATGTGATATTTTGGCTTTAGCTGCATTAGAGAACCAAGTGACGGCTGAGAATGCAAACAACATCAAAGCTAAATACATTCTTGAGCTAGCCAACGGCCCTACAACCCCTGAAGCTGATAAAATTTTGGAAGAAAAGGGCGTCAAAATACTACCGGATATTCTTACAAATGCCGGAGGCGTAACTGTAAGTTATTTCGAATGGTATCAAAATGTAAATAACGAGAAATGGACTTACGAACAGGTTCAAGAGAAATTAATTTCAACAATGAAGGATGCGTACAAACAAGTTTCCGTGAATGCAAAACAATATAATTGCAGTCTCAGAATAGGCGCATTTATCAGCGCTATGAAACGCATTGAAGCGCTTTGGAATGAGAAATTTAAGGTATAGTGAATTTGGTTTTTTGAAGATTTTTCAGGATTGACTTAAATCGAGAGCTCAAATATCATGGGCTCTCGGTTTTAAAATATTTTTAATTTTCAAATATGAAAAATATCTACTCTTTTGATGAAGGTGCTGAAAACATGAAAGACATTCTTGGTGGTAAAGGTGCTAATCTTGCCGGAATGACAAGGTTGGGCATTAATGTACCTCCCGGATTTACTATTACAACAGAAGTTTGTGCATTATATGCAAACGAGAAAAAATATCCTGAAGGATATGATGCTGAATTAGAAGAGCAAATTAAAAAACTGGAAGATAAACTTGGTAAAAAATTTGGGGATTTGGAAAATCCATTATTGGTATCTGTACGCTCCGGCGCAAAAGTCTCAATGCCGGGAATGATGGATACGGTTTTGAATCTTGGCTTGAATGATGACACCGTAAAAGCACTTTCGGTCAAAACCGGAAATGAGAGATTTGCTTATGACTGTTACAGAAGATTTATTCAAATGTTCGGTGATGTGGTTATGGAAGTTGAGCATGATTTATTCGAAGAGGCTTTAACTGAAGTTCGCGAAAAAGAAGGTGTAAAAACAGATGCTGAAATTTCAGCTGACGGCTTGAAAGCTTTGGTTGAGAAATATAAAGACATTGTACGCGAGGCTAAGGGACGCGATTTCCCAAGTGATCCAAGAGAACAATTAAAATTGTCTATTGAGGCGGTGTTTGGGTCTTGGATGAATCCACGCGCTATCGCATATAGAAGATTAAATGAAATCACTGGGCTACCTGGAACTGCTGTAAATGTACAGGCAATGGTTTTCGGAAATATGGGAAATACATCAGGAACCGGTGTTGCATTCACTCGCGATCCGGGAAATGGAGAAAATAAATTTTTTGGTGAATTCTTAATCAATGCACAGGGAGAAGATGTGGTTGCCGGAATCCGCACTCCGCAGCCGATTGAAAGCTTAAAAAATGAAATGCCGACTGTTTACGATGAACTGTATGCAACTCAAGAAAAACTTGAAAATCACTATCGCGATATGCAGGATTTGGAATTCACTATTGAAGAAGGAAAACTTTATTTATTACAAACTAGAAACGGGAAAAGAACCGCTCAGGCCGCTGTGAAAATCGCAGTCGATATGGCAAATGAAGGGCTAATTACAAAAGAGGAGGCGTTGCTTCGCGTGGATGCAAACTCTTTGAATCAACTTCTACATAAAAGAATTGATCCCAAAGCTCAGAAAACGGTCGTCGGGAAAGGTTTGCCTGCTTCTCCGGGAGCAGCTTGCGGTAAGGTGGTTTTTACAGCTGACGATGCTGCCGCTTGGGCTACGGAAAGAGGAGAAAAAGTTATTTTGTGCCGCAAGGAAACAAGTCCTGAGGATATCACCGGAATGCATGTTTCTGCGGGAATTTTGACATCACAAGGCGGTATGACTTCGCATGCCGCAGTGGTTTGCCGCGGTATGGGGAAATGTTGTGTTGCAGGTGCGACCGGGGTCGTGATTTCATCTTCAAAAAAAGTTATTGTGGCAGGAGATCATGTAATAAATGAAGGTGATGTTATTACTATTAATGGAACAACAGGTGAAGTTTATCTCGGTGAAGTTCCTATGATCGAACCTCAAATGACTGGTGAATTTGGCACATTGATGCAATGGGCTGATGAAGTTAGAAAATTAAAAGTAAGAACAAACGCTGATACTCCACATGATGCTAAGGTAGCTCTAGATTTTGGAGCTGAAGGTATCGGACTTTGCCGCACTGAGCATATGTTCTTCGATGATGAAAGAATTCACTTCGTTCGCAGAATGATTTTGGCGAAAGACGTTGAAGGTCGCAAAGAGGCTCTGAGCCATTTGTTGCCTTATCAAAAAGAAGACTTTATTGGAATTTTTGATGTAATGAGAGACAAGCCTGTCACTGTTCGTCTACTTGATCCACCTCTACATGAGTTCTTGCCTGAAAAACAAGACGCTATTGAAAAATTGGCTGATGAGCTCGGTGTAACTGTAGACGATCTTCATATTACGATCGCTTCATTGCATGAGGTCAATCCAATGCTTGGACACAGAGGTTGCCGCCTTGGAGTCACTTATCCGGAAATTTATGAAATGCAGGTCAGGGCTATTTGCGAAGCTGCTATTGAAGTTTCTGCAACAAGAGGGTTCAAAGTAAATGTTGAGATTGAAGTCCCGTTGGTTTGTGAATTAAAAGAATTACAAGCAATGAAAGAAATGATTCAAGAGGTAGTAAACGAATATGGTCCTCGTGTAAATTTCAATTATAAAATTGGAACGATGATTGAGTTGCCAAGAGCTTGCTTGATCGCTGACGAATTGGCTAAAGAAGCTGAATTTATGTCTTTTGGTACTAACGATTTGACTCAGACCACTTTCGGACTTTCTCGTGATGATTCCGGCAAATTCATCCCTGTTTATTTGGACAAAGGTATTATGGAGCGTGATCCTGCCGCCGGTATCGATGAAAAAGGAGTTGGCAAATTAATGGAGATGTGTGTGAAATTGGCTAAATCGACTCGTGGTGATATCGAAATTGGCATCTGTGGTGAGCAAGGTGGCGATCCGGCTTCTGTATGGTTCTGCGAGAAGATTGGCTTGGATTATGTAAGCTGCTCTCCATTCCGAGTGCCGGTTGCGAGATTGGCTGCTGCACAGGCTGAGGTGAAGAGAAAGAAATAGTCTATCGTGTGTAGTGTGTAAACTTTTGAATTAGATAAGAAAAGGCCTCCATAAGATGGGGGCCTTTTGTAGACAGAGTATTTTGGATACTTTTAATTCATGTTCTCCCAGTGAATACCAATGCTATCTCCTATAACTTCCAATATAGATTCTCTTGTTTGACCGAACTGTTCTGGACTTATAACCTCAAAACCCCTCCCATCAGATCTTTTTTGAAGTATTTGTCCTGGCTCAACTATTGAATTTGTGTCTGTGCGAGGCTTCATAGTCCCTGTTTTTAGCGCTTGGATTACAGCATCACGAACAAACTTTGGGGCTGGAACCATTCCTCCATATGTTGGATGAATATATAGTTCAATGTTTTCGTATTGATTGGCTTGATCGCCTTGGTTACCTGTTTCCTGTTTTTCCATTGGATTGTTTTTAATTAATAAAAATTAATCAATGAAGTCCTGCATCTCTAGTTGAATTAGCAGTTCGTCTCTTAATTTATTAGCTTTATCTTCATCTGGAGTCCCTTTGAAATGATCTTTTGTACGATTTATTGCCTCTACAATCCTTTTTTTAGTTATAGATTCTGTCTTTAATAACTGATTTTCTTCTTTAAGTTCCTGCGTATACATAATCGCCAGTCCCATTGCTCGTCTTGAAAGAGCTGAGACCTCTTTTTGAATTTTAAAATATTCTTGAAATGCTTTATCGTTACAGTTTATGGTAGGCTGTATTTCTTGAGACCCTGACTGTTGTGCTTCCTGAACCTCAGACTGTTTGTTCTCTGGCTGTTTATTGTCCGGTCCACACCCTATCGCTCCTGTTGCTAAACTAACCGCTAAAACTGCTTCTTTTAATCCGAATCCCATAATAAAAATTATTAATGTTAAGGAGAGTTTTATAACATATGAAGCTTTATTTGGCAATAGCTGTTAACTTGGCCTACTTACTGAACACAAGTTAAACCTGGCTCAAATGTGCATACAGTGCCACTTTCACCAAAATTAATCTTACATGAACTTTTTGCATTTCCAGCCTTTACGTTCAATAGGTATGTAGAAATATTTGCTCCTGTACCTGTACATGTTGTAATAGAATTAGGCACTTCAAATAAAGAGTCGTTCATTTTTTTTATTCCTGTATCTATCATCTCGTCCGTAACCTCATGATTTTCTCCATTTACATCTGTAATACCTACAACTTTCAATTCTGCTCTTTTTTCTTCTGATATTGAAATGACTGCTGTATTCGCCTTAATACTTAGCATGCACTGTCCGCTTGCATCTTTTCCTTTGAGCACGAATTGCGTACTCCCACTCATAGTGAACCCCCTTGTGAATGGCGCTGGTACTGAGTAATTGTATACAACCTGGCCTTCCCCGCATGTTTTCGCCAATTCAGCTAAACAGTCTAAAGAAGTACAACTCTCTGTTTTTGGAGCCGTGGCAACTGATGTATTCGATGTAGTTGGAGGTGTTATTTGTGTACCTGTTTCCACCTCTTTCTTTGCAGGAATCTCTATTCCTTTAATTGATGGAGCTTTTACTTCCGGTTTCTCAACCTTCTCTTCTTGTGTAGAAATTAATGTTTTTTCTTCTGAAAGTTTTCCTTGGTTTTGCTCTGCTTCTTGTTTTTAACAAGCCGATAGAAATAACACTGATGCCATTACTAATCCGATAATTGTTAGCTTTTTCATTGGTTTTTGTTAATTAAATTTAATACTTATCTGTAGTTTTATAGCACACTACTCCCCCCAGCTCAGTTTTTGTCTCAACATTTTGTAGTAGCGAGAACCTTCGCGTATGAGATGTAGGACGCGATGCGATTTGCGAATTTTGATTTCGTCGCCGTATTTCAGCGGGATTGATTCTTGACCATCGAGTGTAAGGCCCAAAAATTCTATTTCATTACGACGTTCTGTTTCTATATGAATTGTTATTTGGCGATCGTCTGGGATCACAATCGGTCTCATTGAAAGTGAAGATGGACAGATTGGAGAAATTATGAGACCTGGGACGCCTGTGTGAACTATCGGACCACCTGCCGAGAGAGAGTGAGCTGTGGAACCTGTAGGAGAAGCCACTATCAAGCCATCGCCTTTGAATCTCACAACAAGTCTTTGATTAACTTCAATTCTAATTTGAATGAGCCTAGCGAATGAACCTTGATTGATAACCGCATCGTTCAGACTCAAATATGTTGAATGTTTTTTCCCTTTGCGATAGACGGTCACGCGAAGGATTGTCCTTCGATCCAGTCTGCATTGATTTTTGAAAACGCTATCTAAAACATGAAACATTTTTTCTGGCACCGTTTCCGTGAGAAATCCGAGATTTCCCATGTTTACGCCCAAAATAGGTACGTGACGACGCGGATGTCTGCGTGCTATTTTCAACAATGTTCCATCTCCTCCCAAAGAAATCCCCATATCAACCTTGCTCAATAATTGTTCTTTTTTCATTCCACTGCCTCGTTCCAAAAGCTTTGATAAATTTTGATCCAAAAGAACTTCCAGTCCTTTTTTCTCGAGATATTTGACCAGTTTTTCGATTATTTTTTTGTCGTTTAAATCGCGTTTTGATATCAATCCTACTTTTTTAATACGTTTACAATCAAATGGTTTGTCCATGTATTTGTATTAATGCTTAATTAAAATGTTTCGAGCAGATTATACAGCACTTGTGCTGAATTCTCCCAGTTAAATTTCTTTGACTGAATGCGTCCTTTATTTATTAAGTCCGCCTTAAGTTCTTCGTTTGAAATTATTTTTTCCATTGCAAATGCAAACTCTGCCGGACTGCGTGGATCACAATAAATTGCCGCTTCGCCCAAGACTTCCGGAATCGACGATGTATTGCTAGCGATAATCGGACATCCTGCTTTCATGGCTTCCAGAGGCGGGATTCCAAATCCCTCATAAAGCGACGGAAATATAAAAGCTTGAGCGGTATTATATAGAAAATTCAAATTTTTACTCGTAATGTATCCGAGCAAATGAACGTGTTTTTGTAAATAATTTGCTTCAATAATTTTTGAAAGATCGCTTTTCCCCCATCCGGAACTTCCAACTATTATCAGGTGGTAATTTTTGTTTTTTTCATAAAACATCACAAACGCTTGCAACAAAGCTTCATAATTTTTTCTTGGTTGGATAGTCCCTACTGTTAAGAAGAATTTTTCCGGTATCGATATTTTTTCTTTTAATTCTTTTACTTTTTCTTCTGTCGTATTGATCGGGCAGAAATCAGCCGACGCCGCGCAGTGAGTAACCTCTATTTTTTCGCTTTGAACTTTGAATTTTTTAATCAAATCTTTTTTTGTATTTTCTGATACGGCTAAGATTTTGGTAGCTGCTTTTATGGCTTTTTTAATAAATAATTTTTCCAAAATAACTGCTTTTTTTTCATGAAATTCGGGGAATAAAATAGCCGCTATATCGTGAATCGTTATTATAACTTTTATTTTTTTCTCAGCCGATGCTTTCGCGAGCATTGATGGAATAATAAAACTGCTTGGGGCGAAAAATACATCCATGTTTTCTTTTAGCACATCTTTTGCCACCGCTCTGTGCCAAAAAATCCCTCGTTTTTCTATAATTATGGTCTTTGCGTTTTTGAATTCTTCAAATCCCGCCACACCAGAATCGGCATACAAAAAATAATCGTTTTTTTTGTCTTTTTTTAGAAGTTCACGCGTGATGTGAAGAGTATAAAATCCTTTTCCTGTTTTTTCTCCACCTGCTGAACGTATGTCTATACCTATTTTCATACTTGAATTCTATTGTTTTTCTTTGGAATTTGCGAGCTGTTTTGCTATCCTTTAGACGAATTAAATGAAATATTATGATAAATGAGCGATTTACAGATAAGTTGATGAAGCTGCCGTTGCCTTTTAAGTTGGTTGGCGTCGGGAGTTTTTTGACTATGATCTCAACTGTTTTGCCGTGGTATCGAGATTTGGATACTTTTAAGACAGGTGATAAATTTATCGGACTTTCAGGGCCTCTTTATCTTCTTGGTTTTTTGATTTTGACTTTTGCGATTGCATCTTTTGCCATGACTGCATACAAAATTTTGAATAAGAAATTGCCGAAATTACCTATAGCTGAAGAGCATTTTAATATTGCGAGCGGAGTGATGTGTTTATTTCTTTTAATAATCACGAGCAGTATTTATTTTCATCCTAAATTTGGAGTGAATATAACTATGAAAGAAATGGGCTTTGGTATGATGATGGCTTTTTTGGGAAGCGCTGTCACCGTCTTGGGTGGTATATTTCAGACTAAGAAAAAAGTGGGGACATTTGAAGCTGAGGGGAAACTTGATAAATTAATAGATGTAGATACTCATCAAAGAGTCCAACAAGAAATCCGTCCTATTTCTAATGTTTCTCATGCACCACACGTTTCAAGTACTCATAATGCTACCGCTGAGCAAGTTGAAATTAAAATAGAATCTAACAACGAACAAAATGCCTTCTGAAAATACTGCGAATTCCGCTTCGCCTATTATTTTTTATTGTAAAGATTGCGGGAAAGTCGTCGATACGGAGCGTGTTGGGAAAAAGTATGTGTATAAATGTAAAATTTGCGGCACAAAAAATGTCGCTTTTGGTACCGACAAAAGTATCAAAAGTTTTTTCAGAGTTCCTGAAGAAAAAGGCGCTGTAGATGTAAACGAAACTGCTAAACGTGTAGAAGATGGTGAGCTAGCAACAGCTAATAAAGATAGCGAAAGCGCAAAGACAAATGAAGGGGGTGAAGCTGCTGAAACCTCTGAAAAAAAGGATTAATTTTAATTTTATTTATACTAAATTTTAGAAATATATTATTTTTTTGAAAGTTTTTTTTGAGAGCCGACAATTATTATTCTCACATGAATAATTGCGGTTGTATTAAATATGGTGATTTTAATTATCCAAAACAATTAGAATCTTTATCCAAGCCTCCAAAACATCTTTTTTATGATGGAAATTTGGATTGTTTAAATGATGTTTTGATTTCTTTCGTTGGCACTAGAAGAGCGAGTCAATATGGAAAATATTGTGCTAATTCATTGATTGAAGAATTGTCTTTGTGCGGAGTTACTGTTGTGTCGGGACTGGCCAGTGGAATAGACACGCTATGTCATAAAGCCGCATTAAATCACGGACTCAAAACCATAGCTGTTTTTGGGACCCCTTTGAATACTGTTTTCCCGAAAGAGAATGAATCTTTGGTGAAAGAAATTGTTTCCAAAGGGGGGCTTGTTTTGAGTGAATATTCTCCCGACACTTTGATGCAAAAATATTTTTTCCCCGAAAGAAATAGAATAGTTGCAGCGTTAAGTCTTGCAACAGTGATAGTAGAAGCCCCTCAGGAATCTGGAGCTTTATTGACAGCTCATATTGCATTGGAGTTGGGACGCGATGTTTATGCTGTGCCGGCCGATATTAATTCTTCAAATTCCGCTGGATGTAATAATCTTATTAAAAATTCATCTGCAAAAGCGATTACATGTGGAGCTGATATTATTGAAGATTTAAGACTTCAGCCTTCGATATTCGTCGACGCTTTAAAAAATAAAGAAAATCAATTCGATTTTGATGATGATGTTAAAAAAGTGTATTTGGCGATTTCTGCGACGCGCCCTACAAGCATAGAAAAAATAATGAAAGAAACCGGATTTGATATTCAAACAATAAATAAATCTATTTCCCTTCTGGAAATTAATTTTTTGGTCGCGTCTCTTTCGACTGGAGCATATTTAAAAATAAAGTAGGCATTCCCATATGCTAAGAATTCATACTTCGGAAGCTTTGACTACACTTCAGTACACTTCGGCTTTATTACGCCTCGGAAACTTTGACCGTTCTATACACTTCGTCGACTGTTGTAAGTCCGAGCGCAATTTTTTTGTATCCATCTTCTTGCATAGTCATAAATCCCTGCTTACGAGCAGATTCCATGATTTTGTGCATTGGAGCTCTGTTCAAAATCAACTCTTCAATTTCATCTGTGACAGTACACATTTCCGCTATCACAAGACGGCCTAAATATCCCGTGTTACTGCATTCATCGCATCCAACGGCGTGATAAACTTGTTCCGGAGTTTGTGGTACCAAAGTCGGATTTGTTTTTTTCAAATCTTCAAATGCTTCTTCAAATTTTTGTTTTTCTTCCGGCGTAATCGGCTCCAATTTACCACATTTTTTACACACTCTTCTAACAAGTCTTTGCGCTATCAATGTGTCTAACGCAGGAGCTACGAAAAACGGTTCCATCCCCATATTTATCAAACGCGGAATACTTTCGAGTGCGCTGTTCGTATGCAACGTAGCAAGCACTACGTGACCTGTTAACGCCGCTTGCGCGGCTGTATTTGCAGTCTCTAAATCACGGATCTCACCGATCATCACTATATCCGGATCCTGACGAAGAATTGATTTCAATCCACTCGCAAAATCATAATTATGCGCTTCGCTTACTTGCGATTGGACGATTCCATCGATGTGATACTCTATCGGATTTTCCAGTGTGATGATTTTTTTATCCGGAGTATTCATACCTTGTAGCATTGAATACAAACTGGTTGTTTTACCTGATCCGGTCGGACCTGTTATCAGTATCATTCCATGTGAAATTCCCAAAAGTTGATTCAATTTATCTAAGTGAACTCCTTCATATCCCAAATCTTCGAACGATGTAAATTTCTTTCCACTGTCCAAAAATCTACATACAATTGACTCGGAATTTTCTGTCGGAATTACGGAGACACGAACATCGATCTTGCGATCATTGTAATTAAATGAATAACGTCCATCTTGTGGTATGTCGCTGACATTCAACTTCATTCTTGTCTGATATTTAACCTGATTCAAAATGTTTTTATAAACACTTGGCTTTAAATCGAAAACTTTATAAAGCACTCCATCAATTCTAAATCTGACCCTGACTTGATTTTCTTCCGGCTCATAGTGAACGTCTGAAGCCTTTGTTTTCATCGCTCCAATATTAATCATGTTTACGCCTTCTTCGGCCGTCACTCCGGCTATTTTTTCACCAAGGATTTTTAATTCGGCTATTTCTTTCTCGTATGTTTTTATTTTTGCCTCCTCCACTTTTTCAACTATCGATTTTTCTTTGTATACCAATAAAGAATTGTATTTTTCGATGACTTCCAAAATTCCGCTTTGTGAAGCCAAATTTACATTCAACTGATAGCCTTGTCCGCGTAATGACTCAAGCACTTTTTTCGTCTCTTCATCATCCGGATTTACAACTGCCACTCTTAATTTGTTTCCGAATTTAAAGAAACTGACTATTTTCCCTTTTTTGGAATCTTCAAAAGGAATCAATTTCATGTAGTCCGGATTCAAAGGTGTTTTCCCGATGTTTACGTATGAAAGATTTAATGCCTCGGCTTTTTTCAATGTATCTTTTTCCTCGAAATCTCTGTTGATGCCTTGCAAAGCAAGTGTGCGTTCCTCTTCTTTCTTCTCTTTTAATTCATCTTCCGTCACTTCGTTTTCATTTTCATTCGCCAAACTTTTAGCTTTTGCGGCCGATTTCTTTTTGGAAGGATCAGCTATAAAATCCAATTCGACTTTTTCATCTCCTTGTGAATTTGACTGAGGATTCCCTGCTTGTGAGCTTTCATCTGTCATTTTTTGTTTTCGTTTTTAATTTTTAATCTGTTAAGTATACCACAAAAAAGGCAAGCCTTGAAGTACAGAGGGCTTGCCAGATTTATTGTTTATGTTGAGCGCTGTTGGGAGACGCTTTTACGTAATTGTAACTCTTTTTCCAATCTTTATAGAGCTTTCATCGCTTCTACTATTGCTTTTGCTGACTCTTCGTCTATTCCTTCAACTTGAGATATATCTTTTACAGATAGACCTTTTAATTGTTCTATTAGTGTGAGATTTGCCGCTGTTAATTTTTCCGCAATTTCAGGAGCAAGATTTAGAAGCTCAATTGTTTGGGTTTGTTTTTCTTCTTCTGTTGGAGCTTCTTTTTTTGCAACTGCTTCTGCGGCCTCTCCTGTCAATTCACTGATGTCGAGAATATCAATCTCCCAACCTGTTAGGATAGAAGCCAAACGAACATTTTGTCCCATTTTACCGATAGCCAACGGACGTTGATCGCTTTCTACGTATACTGTTGAGTGTTTCGTCTGGTCGTTCAATATGATTCGAGCTGTTTTTGCAGGAGCTAGAGCCGCTTTCAAATAAGCTTCCTGGTCTTCTGACCATTCGATAATGTCGATTCTTTCACCGTTTAATTCATCCATTATGTTCTGTACGCGTACACCTTTTTGACCTACACAAGAACCGATCGGATCAATCTTATCGTCGCTAGAGAATACCGCCACTTTACAGCGGACTCCCGGATCACGAGCTATCGATTTCACCTCAACTACTCCTGATTTTACTTCAGGTATTTCTAGTTCTAATAGTTTTCTGACTAAATTTGGATGAGTTCTTGAGATCAAAAGTTGAGGTCCTTTTGTTGTCTTCATAACTTTGTCCAAATACAATTT
Source organism: Candidatus Altimarinota bacterium (assembly GCA_035401345.1). Classification (GTDB taxonomy): domain Bacteria; phylum Patescibacteriota; class Gracilibacteria; order UBA1369; family LOWO2-01-FULL-3; genus DAONBD01. Next base: position 1,251 of record DAONBD010000005.1, on the reverse strand, counting down.
AATTCTCTGTCCTGAGTAGTATTTTTCGTTGCGGATTTGTTCATTCATCGGAAGATTTGCTGTGATTTTGTTGTCGAGGTTTACATACACATCGTTGCCGTCGACTCTGTGAACGACTGCATTGATCATCTCGTTTTCGCGATCTTTGAATAAGTCGTACATCATATCGCGTTCAGCCTCTTGGATTCTTTGAATGATAACTTGTTTTGCTGATTGTGCAGCGATTCTTCCGTATTCAGCTGGTGTAACGTCGATCTTAATTTTGTCTCCGATTTTAGCTTTTTTGTCGTATTTTTTAGCCTCAGTTTCGGTCATTTGAAGATCTTCAATTTCAATCTTTTTAACAACTTCTTTTATTAAATAAACTGTTGCTAAACCTGATTTCTCATCTAATTCAACGTCAATTTCCTGATCTTTTGTGCCGTAGTCTTTGCGGTATGCTGTGCGAAGAGCGGCTTTGATCGTCTCGATGACTTTGTCTCGAGGGATGTTTTTTTCGTCGCAAATCTGATTGATTGCGGCTAAGAATTGTGTCTGCATAATTTAGTATGTTAAGTATAAATTTTATATATTGCAGTGCGAAGATAGACAAAAAGAAAACAGAATCTTTATTTAAGATCCTGTCTATATCATCATCTATATTGCGGTGTTATTGTACCAGCGGTCGATGACTTTGTAAATAGCATCGATCTTGAATCCTCTCGAGGAAAGGAAGCGCATTGCTTTTGCTTTTTGTTTTTGTGGAAGATCCCTTTGAATTGTTTTAAGTTTTTTCTTTAACGCCTCTTGCGCGAGCGCGACTTCATCTATGTCTTGCGATTCTAAAACTCGTTCTGCCAAATCTGGATGAATGCCTTTGCGTTCAAGTTCACGTTTGAGAAGGAATCTCCCCCTTGGACGAAACGCAGTTCGATTCTCTATGAAATCATTTGCGAACCGCGTGTCGTCTAAGTACCTCAACTCCTTTAACCTATTTAAAACTTTCTTAATAGATTCTTCTATTTCCGACTCAGTTGCTGATGATAAAACGTCCATTTTGTCATCTTCGAGTCGTGATTTGCCTTCGACTATTCTTTTCTTCTCTTTGCTGATAAATTCTATGATTTTCTTTTTTAACTTAAGCACTGTATAGCTTCTCTTAGAAACCAATGAAAGTGCTTTCTGCAAGAATAAATCATATAGTTTATCCATTCATTATTCTGTTATCTCGCCTGTGTCTGTATCAACCGCCTGAACTGCACCAACTTCTTC
>DAONBD010000004.1:0-17234 GCA_035401345.1 Candidatus Altimarinota bacterium | reverse complement strand
CAAACTCTTCCCCTCCCCATCTGAAAGGAGTTTCTTCGTTGTTTTTTTTAAGAAGCTCTGCAAGCTGTACCAAAACCGCATCACCTGCAGCATGCCCATATTTATCGTTAACACGTTTAAAATAATCCAAATCGATCATTATCAAGTGCACATTTTTCCCAACTTTATTAGCTCTTTCAACAGCCTTCGGCAAAGCGGACATAAAGGCTCTTTTATTATTCAGCCCGGTCAAAGCGTCAGTAGTTGATTTTTTTATGGTATCAACAACTCTATTCACAGCCTGCCGAACATTGCGTTTTTCATCAAATAAAACTGTTCTTACATCTGCATAAGGATCAACTCTGTCTTTTGGGATAGGACCTCCAGGCAAGGCCAAAGGGGCGGTAACCCCATCCTTTGGTCCTTCCAACTCCAAAACTAAATCATCAATGATCTTCTTTTTTCTAGCCTGCTCATCAGCAGGCATAGATTGTAAATCGACCTGATTTATTCTAGCCATGTAACTTTTAATTATTTCCGTTTATATCTCCGAATTATACCACAACAATCGATGTCTTACAAACCATATAATGTCGACTGTCAAGTTTTTCGCCTCGAAAATTTCAAAAAAATGTACCAAAAAAGGCTTTCTGTGCTAAAATACCGCGCGTAAAAAAATAACCCTATTTAACGTGGCTAAAGAGAAAAATCAAAATCCAGAAGATCCAAAAAAGAAAAAATCAAAAAAATCGGAAGAAGAGCAACAAGAGTTTTTAAACGAAGAGACAGAGGAACAAGAAGTTGAAAATACAGAAGAGAATTCTGAGAATACACCTGAAGAAATATCAGAAGATTCATCTTCAGAAAATGGTGAAAATTCACAAGAAACAATAAGCGAATTTTTGGGAAACATTGCTGATAGATCGATCACTCACGAAATGGAAACCAGCTACTTGGAATACGCGATGAGCGTCATCGTATCACGCGCACTTCCAGACGTTAGAGATGGACTCAAGCCAGTTCACAGAAGAATTTTGTACGCAATGAATGAAATAGGACTTCGTTCATCAGGTTCGTTCCGTAAATCCGCAGCCGTCGTCGGTGAGGTTTTGGCGAAATACCATCCACATGGAGACTCAGCGGTATACGACTCAATGGTGAGAATGGCACAAGACTTCGCGATGAGATACACATTGGTACGCGGTCAAGGAAACTTCGGTTCGATCGACGGAGACAGCGCAGCGGCAATGCGTTATACGGAAGCGAAGATGGAAAAAATTACAGATGAAATGTTGGGAGACATAGATAAAGAAACTGTTAATTGGATGCCGAATTACGACGGTAGGTTTATGGAACCAATCGTATTACCGACAAAAATTCCACAGTTATTATTGAACGGATCACAAGGTATCGCAGTAGGTATGGCGACTTCTATTCCTCCACACAATCTCGGAGAATTGATAGATGGAATTATTTTTCTAGCCGACAAACCGGAAGCGGAACTCGAAGAACTAATGCAATACATCAAAGGACCCGACTTCCCTACCGGAGGAATTTTATACAACATAGCAGATATCAAAACTGCATATGCAACAGGCCGTGGAGGTATGGTCCTCCGAGCTCGTGCCGAAATCGTTGAGAAAAAAGGAGGTAAATTTGCAATTATCGTCACAGAAATACCATATCAAGTAAACAAATCTACTCTTGTAATGAAGATTGCAGATTTGGTACGTGACAAAAAAATAGTCGGAATTTCCGACATCAGAGATGAATCCAATAGGCATGGCATCCGTGTAGTAATTGAACTCAAAAAAGATGCATATCCAAAAAAGATCTTAAATCAATTATTCAAGTACACACAGATGCAAACATCATTCAACATGAACATGATTGCTCTCGTTGATGACATACAACCTCATCTTCTTGATCTCAAAAAAGTCCTTGAATATTTCATTCTCCACAGAAAAGAAGTTATCACTCGCAGAACTCAGTTTGAGTTGAAAGTAGCTCTAGCTCGTGCCCACATTTTGGAAGGTTTAAAAATCGCACTCGACAATATCGACGCCGTGATCGAAACCATCCGCAAATCTCCTACCAAAGAAGAAGCTCAAGAAAATTTGATGAAAAAATTCAAACTTTCCGAAGAACAAAGCAAAGCTATTTTGGAGATGAGACTTCAAACGTTGGCAGGATTAGAAAGACAAAAAATCGAAGATGAATACAAAGAAAAATTAGCATTAATAGAAGAATTAAAAAGCATTTTGGCGGATACAAAGAAAGTTTTGAAAATAATGAAAGATGAATTGGCTGAAATTAAATTAAAATATGGAGACGAACGTAAAACGGAAATCGTCCCATCAGCAGTCGGCGAAATTTCACAAAAAGACACAATTCCAAACGAACCAATGATTGTAGTCTTGTCAAAAGCTAACTACATCAAACGTATTCCTCCATCTTCATTCAAAGCTCAACACAGAGGAGGAAAAGGCATCATCGGCGGAACAACAAAAGAAGAAGATGAGATTAAATTAATCATTCAATCAAATAATCACGACGAACTTCTATATTTCACAAACAAAGGACGCGTATTCAAACTTCCTGTTTATGAAATTCCACAAGGTTCACGCATTTCAAAAGGACAAGCAATAGTAAATCTGCTTCAATTACAAGATGGCGAAAATATTACAGCGATACTCAACGCGGGAGAAAATTATTCAGGAGAATATTTGTTCATGACGACGACAAAAGGAACAGTGAAAAAAACGCCAATAGAAGATTTCAAAAACGTACGCAAAAACGGATTAATCGCAATTAAATTAAGAGCTGATGATTCTCTAGAATGGGTCAGACAAATTTCAACTGGTAATGAAGTCATGATCGTCACAAAAGAAGGAAAATGTATCAGATTCGCAGAATCCGATGTTCGCCCGATGGGTCGTCCATCCATAGGTGTACGTGGAATCCGCGTCAAAGGCGGAGATAATGTAGTCCAAATGGACGTAGTCCCAACACCTGAAACAACAGAACTACTTGTAGTTATGGAAAACGGCCTCGGCAAAATGACAAAAGTTACAAATTACAGATTCCAAGGACGTGGAGGATCCGGTGTAAAAACAGCAAACGTCACAGAAAAAACAGGCAAAGTCATAGGAGCAAAAACGATAGAAAAAGGCATGGATGCAGACTTGATAATAATGTCGAAATCAGGACAAACAATCCGCATGCACGCAGGCTCTATACCAAGTCAAGGTCGCGCAACACAAGGCGTATACCTGATGAGATTACGTCCAAATGACAAAGTTGCTTCATTATCACTTGTTGAAGTAAGTGAGGAAAACAATGTTCAAACTCCGGAATCACAACAAACCGAAATAAGCGAAACTGAAGAAGCGGTAAAAACAGCTTAAGATCCCCTCAAAAATATATCCCTATGAAAAAAATTAAACTAATATCGTTAGTTGTATCGGCATTTGTGCTGATTTCAACTCAAACCGCTTTTGCTCTTTCAAAAGAACTGTCAATACCGGATTCTTCTGTAAAATTCAACACAACAACCTTTACTGAAGGTAAACAAATCAGAATATATGCATCAGTAGTAAATTCATCAGGCACAGATCTACTGGGCACCGTCAGATTTTATGATAATGGAGGACAAATCGGAGGAGATCAGGCTATTTCAGTTCTTGCCAACAAAACAGACGATGTTTTCATAGATTGGTATCCAAAATACGGATCACATCGAATTGTAATCAAAATATTTCCATGGGATGCCGCTAACGACGATCCTTCAAATAACGACGCTGAACGCACAATATTCGTGATGCAAGACACAGATCGCGACGGAATAACAAATGATATCGACCCTGACGACGACGGAGACGGAGTAAACGATGACAAAGACGCATTTCCATTAGATAAATCTGAATGGGCTGACACAGATGGTGACGGAATTGGAAACAACAAAGACAAAGATGATGATAATGATGGAGTCCCAGACGATAAAGACGCGATGCCTCTGGACCCGACAGAAACAATGGATTCTGACAAAGACGGCATCGGAGAAATAAAAGATCCCGACGACGACAATGATGGCTTAACGGATTTGGAAGAAATGAAAAAAAATACAAATCCAACAAATCCAGACACTGACGGAGACGGGGTAAACGATAAAGATGATCCGTTTTCATTAGACCCTTCAGAATCGATGGACACAGATCGCGACGGCATCGGAAACAACAAAGATTTGGACGACGACAATGATGGGATTTTAGATGTTAACGACAAATTCCCTCTTAATAAAGCTCCAATTTTAAGAGTAAATGAAATCCTAACGGCATCATTAAACGAAAAAACAATTTTTGATGCATCCGCTTCTTATGATGAAGACGGAAAAATCACATCATATCAATGGACTATAGATGATAAAATTTTTGAAGGTAAAAAAATCGAATATATATTTAAAGAATTAGGCAAACACAAAGTCTCTCTTACAATCAAAGACAACACCGGAGAGCTAAAAACAAAAGATTTTGAAATAAATGTATTGAACGTCAGACTTTACAGTCAATTGTTAACAATACTGATTATTATGATTCTTGGAGGAATTTTAATTTACAAATATATAGCGGAAGAGAAAATCTCAAATTTAAAAACATTAATTAAAAGTAAAAAAGAAAAATGAAAATATCAGTAATATTCGGCACACGTCCGGAAATAATAAAGTTATCTCCAATAATACGAGCTCTTAAATCAGCTCACGCAAATTTTTTCATAGTCCACACAAACCAACACTATGACAAAAATATGGATGCGATTTTTTTAAACGAATTAAATCTCCCAAAAGCGAAATATAATCTAAAAATCGGTTCAGGGAGTCACGCAAATATGACAGGTAGAATATTGATGGAAGTTGAGAAAATTTTCATCAAAGAAAAACCCGATGTGCTAATCGTCCAAGGCGACACAAATACTGTTTTGGCAGTTTCACTGGCCGCCAGTAAATTGCAAATTCCGATCGCGCACGTCGAAGCTGGATTGAGAAGTTATTCAAGAATTCCGGAAGAAACAAACAGAATTTTGACAGATCATTTATCAGAGTTTTTATTTGCACCAACTGAAAAACAAAAGAAAATTCTTATTAACGAAGGAGTTTCTTCCAAAAAAATACATGTAGTTGGAAACACAGTTGTAGATGCAGTCCAACAAAACCTCAAAATAGCAGAAAAATCCGTCGGTAACAGATTTTTGAAGAATTTAAAATTAAAGCCCAAAAAATACTTTATAGTCACCGCGCACAGAGAAGAAAACGTTGATAAAAAAAATGTACTTGAAACAATAATTAAAGCTATTTCTCATCTGCAAAAAGCACACAAATTCGACGTGGTATTTCCCATGCATCCGAGAACAAAAAAACGAATTGAAGAATTCAAAATTAAAATCCCTTCCAAAATAAAAGTGATTGAACCAATCGGATATCTAGAAATGTTGTCGTTAATGCAAAATGCAGCATTTATATTAACAGATTCAGGTGGCATACAAGAGGAAGCATGCACACTCGGAGTGCCATGTGTAACGATGCGTGAATCCACAGAACGTCCGGAAAGCATAGAAGTCGGAGCAAATATCCTCGTTGGCACACATATAAATCGCATCACAGAGGGAACGAAAACGATTTTAAACTCAACATCTTCAAAAAATACAAAAAGATGGAAAAATCCTTTTGGAAATGGCGCTACTGCAGAAAAAATCGTCAAAATTTTGATGAAATAAACAATGAAGAAATAAGATGAATGTATTTGTTTTAACAATTCACAACCCGGAAATCTCTCTCGGCCCGACAGCACGTCTGAATGGGTTTTTGAAAAGCAAAGAATTTCAACATCACGTACAAATAGTCCAACCTCCATTTGCATTTCACAAAAAATACACAAAATTCGACACATTCGTACTATTACTAAAAACAATCGCCTCAATCTTTAAAAATCGAAAAAAAACAGATTTGATCCACGTAGTCACTCCCCCATCATACCCGGGACTGATCGCCGTACTGGCAAAAAAACTTTTCAAAATTCCATATATAGTCGATATCGGAGATCCTTGTGCGGAAAACATAGCAACTATCAAAAATCTCGCCGCAGATGGATTTGTTTTTAAAACTTTAAAAAAAATAGACAACACATTATATAAAAACGCAGACCATCTCATTCTCACTTCCGACGGACTGCAAAAATACATCCCGGAAAACTCAAGACACACAACAATCCTCACGGGAGTAACAGAAGAGAATCAACACAAAGAACTAAACACATCCAAAAAATGCATATACTTAGGGCAATACGGCCCACTACAAAATTTCGAATATATTTTGCAGGTTTTTATAAAAGCGATAAAAGAAGACGATGAAATTTCATTGGACATATATGGACAAGGAGAAACTCAAGAGTGTAAAAATTTAATTTCTCAACAAGGAATCAGCGGACTTGAGCACAAAATAAACTTCTTTGATCCGGTCCCATCTGAAGAAATACCAAAAATAACCGCAAATTATTCGCTTGGAATTGTCTCTTTGAAATTAGATGAAAATTTAAATTACGCAGTACCGACAAAAGCCTTATCATATCTTTCACTCGGACTTCCTGTTTTTGGAACGGGCGGGGAAAGTATTAAAAATTTAATAGAAAATTCTTCTACAGGCTCAATTTCATCGCAATACAACGCAGAAGAAGATTCAAAAAAATTAATAGAGATATTGAATTCGCCTGAAACACTCAAAATTCAATCTGAAAACGCTTTTAAATTTGCAAAAGAAAACCTTACATTTGCTCAATCAGGTCACTCAATCTTGGAAATTTACAACTTTTGCTTGCATTAAAAGAAGAGCTTAATTATAATCTCGCCGCTATGAAAAAAGACATACACCCAAAATACAACGAAATTGTTGCTAAATGCGGTTGCGGAGCAGAATATTTGGTTGGATCCACAAAAGACGGGATCACTACTGAAATATGTTCAGCTTGCCACCCATTCTACACAGGCAAACAGAAATTGATCGATACTGCCGGACGTGTAGAGAAATTCCGCGCAAAACAAGCATTGGCAAAGCCAAAGAAAACGACGAAAAAAGAGGCTGAAACCGAAGAAGAAACAGAGACAAATTCAACAGAGGAAGCATAAATCTCTATAGATTAACTTTTAATCTATGGCTGGAAATTCTATCGGCACTATTTTTTCCGTCACTACCTGGGGCGAATCGCACGGCCCTGCACTTGGCGTTATTATCGACGGATGCCCTTCAAATATTCCGCTATCCGATAAAGACATTCAAAAAGAAGTCGATCGTCGCAAACCTGTCGATCCAAAGATTTCAACAACCCGACACGAAAAAGATAAAGTTCAAATTCTATCGGGAGTTTTTGACGGAAAAACAACCGGAACACCCATCTCTGTCGTAATTTTCAACGATGACATGCACTCACAGGACTATGAAAAAAATAAAAATTCTTTCCGACCAGGGCATGCTGATTTCACATACGAAATGAAATACGGAATTCGCGACTATCGCGGAGGAGGCAGAAGCTCAGGTCGCGAAACAGTATCTCGTGTGATCGCAGGAGCGATCGCCGGAAAAGTCATGAAACATTTAACAAAAACACGTGATTTACAGATTTACGGCCACACAATCCAAATCGGAGACGTCCATGCCGACTCATACTACACAGCTAGAAAATTAGACAAAAAATTCATAGAAAAAAATCTACTTCGCTGCGCTAACAAAGATGCTTTTGAAAAAATGTACAAAATCGTCGAAGATGTCCGAAAAGAAGGAGACTCTATCGGCGCAGTCATAGAAATCATCGTAGAAAACCCACCGATTGGATTAGGAGAACCGGTTTTTGATAAATTAGAAGCGGATTTGAGCCACGCATTTATGTCTATAGGAGGAGTTAAAGGTGTAGAATTCGGAATCGGGTTTGAAGTCGCAGGATTAAAAGGCTCGGAAAACAACGACTCTATGACGGCAAATAAAAAAGGAGAAATCACATTCACTTCAAATAACGCAGGCGGAATAGTCGGTGGAATCTCAAACGGCAATCCGATCATCGCCCGTCTCGCGATCAAGCCAACTCCATCCATCGCGAAACTTCAGCACACGATCACATCTGATGGTAAAATAACAGATATCCAAGTCCACGGCCGTCATGACGCCTGCCTCGCGCCTCGCATTATCATAATTGCTGAGGCAATGGCAAAAATAGTGATCTTGGATCACATCCTGAGAGCTAGAACGATTTAATTTTCAGATCCACAATCAAACAGTTTGGCCAACACAAGTAGATTGAAAAATAATTGACCAAAATGTCAACAAGGTATATAATGAAATACTGATTATATATACTAATTTCATTTAAATATGAGCGAACATGCACCAGCTCCGGCACCTGAAACACCAGCTCCAGCACCAGAAGCACCAGCTTCAGCTCCTCAAGCAGGAGGAGGCGTAGTAAAAGGATTTTTTGCAAAACGTTGGAATGCAGTAAAAGGAGGCGGAAAAGATGTTGGATCAACAGTATGGGACACATTCAAAGAGTATACGGTTGTAGACAAAAGCAAAGGATCTCCAAGCGTTTGGGGTATCATAAAAGGCACTTCAAAAGCAGTATGGGATACTATTTCTTGGAAGAGCAACAGAGGACTTTTGAACTTCAAAGGCACAAGTTTGAATCCGTTTAGCAAAGAGAAAAAATTCGCATTAAATCCGATGGAGGGAATAAGAAAAATTGCAGCAGGAACAACTTTGGCGGTATCAAAAGCAACAGGGGGAATTATAGGCCTCTCATCAGACAGACTTGGAAATTTTGTTGAAGGAGGTATAAATGCAACTTCAAGAATGGTCGGAGGAGTAATTGCAGGTGATTATGGCGATCATATGAAACAAGGATAATCCGGAATTGAAAAACATTCTTCCCTACTGTATCCTTTCACAGTAGTAATTTTTCAATATGTTCGAATTTAAAATAATAGAGAAGGCTTCGGAAAAATCGAGTAAAGCAAATATTTCATTAGCTCGAACAGGTATTTTCAAAACGCCACACGGCGAGGTGCGAACCCCCGTCTTCATGCCGGTCGGCACACGTGCAACAGTGAAAACGTTAAGCCCTGAAGAATTAAAAGAACTCGACGCTGAAATAATACTTTCAAATACTTATCACCTCATGCTTCGTCCTGGAGAAAAGACTGTTAAAAAAATGGGCAGACTTCACAAATGGATGAACTGGAATAAGCCGATTCTCACAGACTCAGGTGGATTTCAGGTTTTTTCATTGGAACAAGAAAAAGGTCTCGCAAAAGATGTTCAGAAAAAAGCCGGTGTAAAAATTACCGAAGAAGGTGTTGAATTTAAATCACATTTGGACGGCAAAAAATATTTCATCACTCCTGAGAAAGCAACTCAGATTCAACACGACTTAGGCGCTGACATCATCATGGCTTTCGATGAATGCGCACCTGCAGACAGTAGTAAGAAATACTTCGAAGAAGCACTCAACCGCACACACAACTGGCTCGAAAGATGCAAAAAAGAACACGACAAACTGGAGAAAAAAAAGAAGAAAACAGACAAGAGCCAGGCGCTTTTCGGCATCGTACAAGGCGGAGTTTACAAAGATCTTCGCCGCAAATCAGCTGAATTCGTAGCTAGCCTCGACCTCCCTGGCAACGCAATCGGTGGACTCTCTGTCGGAGAAGATCGCAAGACAATGTTGAAAATGATCGACGAAGTAACAAAAATTCTTCCGGAAAATAAACCAAGATATTTGATGGGCGTCGGAACTCCGATCGACCTACTAGAATGTGTAGATCGCGGCATCGACATGTTCGATTGCGTCCTCCCTACACGTCTCGCACGTCACGCAGCTTTTTGGACTACAAAAGGTCTTGTCCACATCAAGAATCAGAAATTTAAAGAAGACCCAAATCCGCTCGAGAAAAATTGTACCTGCTACGCGTGCAAAAACTTCAGCTGTAGTTACATCCACCATCTAATGCGTGAAAATGAAATCCTCGGCCACAGACTGATGACTATCCACAATTTGCACTTTCTGTTAAACTTGATGGCGCAAATCCGGGACGCAATAAACAAAGGCAAATTCAAAGAATTTAAGAAAAAATTCTTAGCAAAATGGCCAAAAAAAACGAAAAATTCGAACATTTAAAGTACGAAACACTAGAGAAGATCGCCTCAAAAAAATTCAGTGCGCGCGACAAAAAAACAACGAAGCCAAAAATGACAGTCACGGGAAAAAGCGTTTTCAACCTTCAAAAATTGATAGTGAAAAAGAAAAAATCATAACCCCACACAAGTGATCGGATACCTCAAAGGAACAGTTTTAAAAAAAACAGGTAGAAACGTAATCCTCGACACAGGAAACGTGGGATATTTGGTAGGAGTGAATGAAAACTTACTCATGTCTTTGAACGAGCAAGATGAAGTGGAACTTTTCGCATACACTCACGTCCGCGAAGACGCAATCGAAATTTTCGGATTTGAATCATTCGACGAATTGGAATTTTTCAAACAATTAATTTCAATCTCAGGAGTCGGCCCAAAAACAGCACAAGACATACTTTCAATGCCTATAGGAAAAGTGAAAAACGCAATCATCAACGAAGATTCGAAACTTCTTTCATCCGTTCCACGCGTCGGGAAAAAGATTGCAGATCGCATTATTTTGGAATTGAAAAATAAAGTCGCAATATTGGACTCTGAACGTATCCACAAAGAACTATCAAACAACAACATCAACGACGACATTATTGGAGCATTGGAAAAACTTGGATATAACAAAAAACAAATTGAAAAAGTCTTAATAAATCTGCCAAAAGAAATAACAAGCAGTGAAGAAATAATAAAATTCTTCCTCAAAAACGCTTAAAAAATTAAATATGCTACGCCTCACCCTCAATTCTTCAATACAAAAAACAGCTCTCACTAAACACAAAAAACTTCTATTAGAAGCAAAAAAAAAGCTAGAAAAAGATCCAAAACATGAATTTGAGACACTCCCCTTCCAAGATATTTCAAATTTAAAAAACGAACTTAAATCATACGTAAAAGATTTTTCTGACATTGCGATAGTAGGGATCGGAGGATCAATTCTCGGAACAGAAGTTTTGTATCATTCACTTTTTAAACACAACAAAGGTCTACCAAAATTCCACTTCATAGACTCTATCGAACCAACATTCATAGAAGCATTCGGAGAAAAACTTTCAAATAAGAAAAAAACTCTCTTTATATTCGCCTCCAAATCAGGAGATACATTAGAAATTTTAAGCCTATACAGATTAATAATAGCCGGAGCTTCAAAATGGTTCGGCAAAGCATGGAAAAATCACATCATGATAATAACCGAAAATAAAAAAGGGTTTCTCTACAAAGAAGCGGTTAAAAATAAATTTAAATTATTCGAACTTCCAAAGAACGTCGGAGGCAGATTTTCAGTACTCACAAACATAGGACTCGTCCCCGCAACATTGATGAATATAGACACAGAGGCCCTGCTAAAAGGCGCTGCCAAATCAGTAAATTCGGTAAATAAATCGTTTTTGAATTCACTACCGGCACGACTCGCATCGCTAATGTACGAAATGTATCGAAAGAAGAACAAAGATATATTTTTCTTCTTCGCATATGCAGATTTTCTTAAATATTTTAATCGCTGGGTAATTCAATTAATTTCAGAAAGTCTCGGTAAAAATTCAAAGACAGGACCGCTTCCTGCAACAGCAGTCGGCCCAAAAGATCAACATTCGATGTTACAACTCATCCTCGACGGCCCAAAAAATAAATTCGTCACATTCCTCGAGCTCGAGAAAAATCATAAAGATTTCAAAATCGGAAAATTAAGTTTTTCACAAATTCTCCAGGCAGAAAAAAAAGGTACACAGCACGCGATGACCAAGAAAAAAGTACCAAACGTCACAGTTTCACTCGAACAATTAGATGAAGAAAATATTGGAGAATTACTTTTTGTATATGAAGAAGCAATCGCACTTTTGGGCTACATGTTAAAAATAAATCCATTCAATCAGCCAGCTGTTGAACTTGGGAAAAAAGCAACAATGGAAATTTTGAATAAGATTAAATGAAACAACCTTAAACAATGGCAGAAATAAATCCATTCAAAAGAAGAAATTCTGTAGCTCAGTCGCTTTTAGCGAAAAATAAAATTTCTGCACTACTTGTAACAAACAAAACAAACATCCGATATTTAAGTGGATTTACAGGTTCAGCAGGCTTTATTTTGCTGACAAAAACAAAGCCGATTTTATTCACGGATTCGAGATATTTTGAGGGAGCTTCATACAAAACTCCAAAGTTTTTCAAATTGGAAAATATAAGCAAATTATGGAAAAACGAAAAAGTCCTAAAAGAACATTGGGCAACAACATTAAAAAAATATCGGATAAAAAATCTCGGATTCGAAAGCGACTCAATCTCATACAGGCAATTCAAAAAATTCAAAACACTTTCCAGCAAAGTTAAATTCGTAGAAACATCTGGAATCACAGAAGAAATAAGAAGTGTAAAAGAGCCGGAAGAAATTAAAAATATCAAAAAAAGCCAAGAGATAAATGAGAAGGTTTTCAAAAAAGTTTTGGCAATAATACGCGATGCAGCAGCCAAAAATAAACCGATCACGGAAGAAGAAATCGCATGGAAAATCCGAGTATTCGGACACGAATTCGGAGCTGAAGATGTTTCATTCGCGCCAATCGTCGCATTCGGTCGCAACTCATCTATCCCACATCACGAAAGTGGAGAAACCAAACTAAAGAAAAACGACGTCGTACTTATCGACATGGGAATGAAATACAAAGGTTATTGTTCAGACATGACAAGAACGATCTTCTTAGGCACACCAACACCAGAGCAAAAGAAGGTTTATGACACAGTTTTGCAAGCGCAATTGGAAGCAATTCAACAGATCAAAACCGGCATTCCTGAACAAAAAATTGATACAACCTGCAGGGAATACATTTCAAGCAAAAAATACGGTAAATATTTTACCCATGGCACAGGCCACGGAGTGGGATTAGACATCCACGAAATCCCGAGCTTTCACGAAACAAAGAGTTCACAAAAAACCACCAGAAAAAAACAATCTTCTCGCAAAAAACCTGAGACAAAGCTCCAACCAGACATGATCGTCACAGTCGAACCAGGAATTTACCTAAAAGGAAAATTTGGAGTACGAATCGAAGATATGATCCTAGTTACCGAAAAAGGCAGACAAAATCTGACGAAAGTGGAAAAATAAAGCCGAGACCCAAAATAAATGGCTGCACTAGATACCATTCAGAGATTATTCAGAAGATAACCTCCTACTCTTCAAGCTGAAGTTTATCGAAAAAATCTCTAACTTTGGCGAATGTAGCAGGGTTTTGTTCGTAATCAAGAACAGTTGCTATTCTCCCAACAGTAAGACTTACACAAATTTGCACCGTAGAATCAGATGTAGCAGTCACTACAAACAAGTCATCTAACAAAACATTAGAAGTTAAACGCCAAGATTCTCCGTCAACAGTTCCCCTCCAATCACGCCTTTCAAAAAGTTTAGAGGCATTCAAAGCTCCTGCAGGGGTAAGTTCACGATCTTGTTCAGAAATTTCAGGCATATTTTTTAAAGTAATTTTTTACAGGGAGAAACCCTATAACTTATTAGGTTGTTTGTCAATATTTACTCCTTCAAAAAACCTATTAATTAGAGTAAATTACCATTCGTATTTAAATCTCAAAACTTATGTGTGGAATATTCGCTTATGTAGGTACGAGGACAGACACTCCGGAGTTGGTAATTAATGGATTAAAAAAACTAGAATATAGAGGATACGATAGCTGGGGAATCGCATACAAAGCCAACGGAAATATTTCCATCTACAAAGAAGTTGGAAAAATCGGAGAATTCGATCCGGCAGATATAAAAAAGGAATTCCTGACAGAGAATACAAAAACTGAAAATTCGAAAAGCGAAAAAATATCAATCGGCGAAACAGAAGAAAATTTACTAATGGCAATAGCTCATACCAGATGGGCTACGCACGGAGGTATCACGCAAGAAAACGCACATCCTCACTCAACAGAAGGAAAAGACGTCGTAATCGTCCACAACGGAGTTCTTGAAAATTACCAGGAATTAAAAAAAGACTTACTCGCAAAAGGACACAAATTCACTTCAGAAACAGATACAGAAGTAATCGCACATTTGATCGAGGATTATTTGAACGAAACAAATGATTTCAAAAAATCCGTAGAAATGGCGACAAAAAAAATGGTTGGAAGATATGCGATAGTTGCAATATGCGATAAAGAAAATTCACTAATAGTCGCCAGAAAAGGCTCCCCTATCATCATAGGAAAAGGTAAAGATGAGTTTTTTATAGCATCTGATATTCCGGCATTCTTGGAATACACAAACAAAGTTATATATCTGGATGACAACCAAATAGCGGTTATAAAAAATAAAACAGCGAAGTTCTTTGATATGTCCAATGGACAAGAAATTGAAAAAAGAATCGTAGAAATTAATTTCAAAACTGAAAACGCTGAAAAAGGAAAATATCCACATTTCTTGATAAAAGAAATAATGGAGCAAAAAGATTCCCTGCACAGAACCGTCGATCAAGATCCGGAAGTCATAAATGAAGCCGCAAACGCAATCAAAACAGCGTTCGGGACATATATCATCGGGTGTGGTACAACCGGAAAAGTTGCAATGGTTGGCCAATATTTATTCGCAGACATTTGCAATAAACATATAAACGCGACATTCGGGTCCGAATTTTCAAATTATAAAAATTTCATACGAGACAAATCGTTGTTGATCGCAATTTCACAGAGCGGTGAAACAGCAGACACTATGGAAGCAATAGAAATAGCGAAATCAAAAGGCGCAAAAGTAATTTCAGTTGTGAATGTGGAATCTTCGACGATGGCACGAACATCGGACATCGTTATTCCGATCAAAGTTGGTCCGGAAAAAGCTGTCGTGTCGACAAAAGCCACAACCGCACAAATCGCACTTCTCACATTACTTGCATACGCTTGCGACGGCGGAGTTGAAAAAGGAAAAAAACTGTTAATTGATACGGCTAGTCAAATAAACGACTTACTCAATCCGAGGTACGAAGCTCATTTGTATGAACTTGCAAAAAAATTGAAAGACGTCGAGTCACTATACCTGATCGGACGCGGCAAAAACTATCCGATGGCACTGGAAGGGTCTATTAAAATTCAAGAGGTCGCATACATACATGCGGAAGGATTTGCGGGAGGAGAATTAAAACATGGACCAATAGCATTAATATCAAAAGGCACTCCTGTTATTGCTATCGTTGCAAATGATGAAACAAAAAACGAGATAATCGCAAATACAGTTGAAGTAAAGGCTCGTGGAGCGTACACGATAGGAATTTCACCTGAGAATAATGAGGCTTTTGATTTTTGGATTCGCGTCCCGGATGTGGGCCACGCATCCCCTATCGTGAACATAATCCCGATTCAGATACTCGCATATCAATTGGCGGTATTAAAAGAAAACAATCCTGATATGCCACGAAATCTCGCCAAAAGCGTAACTGTGAAATAAATCAATATTCACACACAAAATGACGTCCAGATCTCACCACAAATGAGATCTTCACTCCTCAAGTGAAACACGGACTTAACCCAAAACCTATGAGAATTAATTACACAAAAATAGTTGCAACGCTCGGCCCATCATCCGAGAGCACAACCACAATCGAAGAAATGATCCAAGCAGGCATGGATACAGCAAGACTGAATTTTTCACATGGGACGTACGAGAATTTCACGATGCTCATAAACAACGTCAGAAAAGCCGCAAAAAAACAGAATAAAACAATCGCCATATTACAAGACTTACAAGGCCCAAAAATCCGCCTAGGAATCCTGCCAGAGGAAGGAATTCAGATCAAAAACGGAGAAAAAATAATTTTGTCGACGAAGATAGATAAATTCACAGAAAACAAAAAAGAAACAAAAAAAATACCGGTTCAATACAAAGCTCTACACAAAGAAGTGAAGAAAAATGACAAAATTTATATCGACGACGGACTTATTCAAGTCGAAGTTTTAAAAATAATCGGACAAGAAATTTTGTGTGGAGTTAAAACAAAAGGAATTTTGTTTTCAAAAAAAGGAATCAATGCTCCGGACTCGAATTTATCGGCAAAAAGTCTGTCGCCAAAAGATTTGAAAGATTTGAATTTTGGAGTTTCGGTAGGAGTGGATTTTGTTGCATTATCATTTGTAAAATCGGCAAAAGACATATTGGAACTTCGAAAAATTTTACAATCAAAAGGAAGCCATGCAAAAATCATAGCAAAAATTGAAAGAAGAGAAGCTGTAGATAATCTGGAAGAAATCATAGAAGCGACAGATGGAGTAATGGTTGCGAGAGGAGATTTGGGAATAGAAATAAAACCGGAACAAGTTCCAATAGTGCAAAAAAGAATTATCAGACTGGCAAACAGATATGCAAAACCAGTAATCACAGCCACACAAGTGTTGGCTTCAATGGTGGAAAATCCACGTCCCACAAGAGCGGAAATTTCTGATGCGGCAAATGCTGTTTTCGACAATACGGATGCAATCATGCTTTCAAATGAAAGCGCGGTTGGAAAACATCCGATAAAAGCCGTCCAAACTTTGGCAAAAGTCATATCGGCGGTCGAGAACGAGCTAAAAAAACACTTGGAGGTTTTAAAAGAAAACAGAATAAATAAAAATTTCCCGGAACAAAATCCGACATGTCTTTCGGCATGTGAACTGGCTGTCGACACAAAATCAAACAAAATAATAGTTTATTCGGAAGACGGTTTTACTATCAGAGAAGTTGCAAAACATAGAGCTTTTGTCCCAATAATAGCGATAACTCCAAACAAACATTTAATTCAAGAATTGGCTTTGTTATGGGGCATAAACAAATCATTGTACAAAAAATTTACTCAACAAGAAAAACGAGGACATTTCACTAATACGATTATAAATCATTTATTAAAAACGGGGGAAATTCAAAGAAAAGAAAAAATAGTAGTTGTATTTAATGCGAAAAAAAGAGGATCTGTTGCATCTTTAACAGTTTAATTAAATGCGAATAATAGGAATAGATCCAGGGACTGCAATCACAGGCTTTGCGATACTGGATGTTAAAAATAAAAAAAGAACATTACTC
>DAONBD010000003.1:0-17708 GCA_035401345.1 Candidatus Altimarinota bacterium | reverse complement strand
CACCTATGTTAGATCAGGATTCGATGCCTTTGGGAAAATTAAACTAAGAGACCCGAAAACTGGAAACAGAGCATTAAGTATTTTTGATAGAAATTCTTGTGTCATTCCGCAGTACAAAAGAACTGAGGACGGAAAATTAATGGTAATAATGACAGAATATCCGATACAAATAGAAGGTTGGACAACAACAGATGAAAAAAGAAATGGAAGGGGCGCGCTTTATAAAAGATGGGACATTCATCTAAAAGACGCATTAACAGAGGGAGAAGAATTGATTAGAAAAGAATGTGCAAAAGCGCCAAAAAATCGCCCACCTCTCAATACCGAAGTAGAAACAAGAACAATCGGGGAAATAGCAATCCTTGTACAACCGGAAAAATATTCACAGAGAATTCCATCCGAGGACCGTAGAACAACAGTTCCAATAGCAACCGCAACAGAATACGATCCAGAGCTTTTAGCTAGACTCCAGCGTGCAATCGACCAATACAAAAAGACCACTTGAGGAGAAGATAGAAACCCTTATCTGGCAGGCCCAAGAGGATTTGAACCCCTACTTTTGGTTTTGGAGACCAACGTGCTACCATTAACACTATGAGCCTGTATGTATACTGACGAAATGATTTTACTTATTGAGATGCTTTCTTGTTTACCATTAAAACACTCTCTATAAAATCAAGCCTCGACTTTATACTTGTTTTCTTCCAATGTTTCAAGTGTTCAACCTCTTCAGAAGTTAAAACGCCATACTTATTTTCATCCTTATTTTTCACAGTAGTGCTTTTCATTCATCTAATTTTTTAGAATTCACAAGCCATCTCAAATCTTCCAAATCTTTTGGCCTTCCCGCCTTCTTCTTAAAATCAATCAAATCATCTATGGAAATAACCGGAACATCCAATCCGTCCAACTTTTTAACAACACTCCTCTCAAACAGCTCCTTAAACCTCAAAGATCCATCTACTACCACGTCTACTATCACTGGAACATCTCCGTCAGGCATATAACTAAATGCCAATAAATTTCTTTCCTCCATTAATTTTTTTGCGAAAGCTTCGTTTTGCAATTCCTGAATTTTAATTGGAAGCCTTTCAACATATCCAAGTTTCCTCATAGCCTCTGTCATTTTAGCCAAATTCTCTTCCTCAAGAAGAACCGATACATCCAAATCGCCAGTACCTCTTAAGTACCCGTGCAAATTCACGGCAACCCCTCCAACAACCAAATATTTCACCCCCTCCTCGTACAAACCTTTAAAAATTCTCTCAAACATATTCATGACAAAATTGTATCACAGAAAAAAACCACCCGCTACAAAACACGCCATCGACCTAGGTATTCTTACCTTTCTTGGTATCCTTTCTCTTGTGTACGAGATGTTTTCTGCATCTTGGGCAGAATTTTGACAACTCCTTTGTAATTTCATCGTTCCTTCTCTTGTCGTAGTAAGTGATGTAGTTAGCTGAGTTACACTCACTGCAGTACCAAGTACAGAACTGGCTCTTTCCTTTTGCCATATTTAAAAGCTTTATAATAAACGTTTTAGCAGGGCGTATTCTATCCGAACGCGATAAGAAGTCAAAGGAAAATGCAAGTAAATTGACATTTCTGGCTTATAGAAGCACAATAAGACATGCTCATTCGACAATCCTTAACCATATAAAATGGAAAGGAGAGCATCTCGGCCTATAGGGCAGTCCGAGATGACAGAGTTTAGGGCTGTGAGTTTGTTGTCCGCGTCAAATCAAATCCTTGAAGGACAAAGGGATGTTAAAATAAAAATTCGATCAGAGGACGGCTTAGCCGATCTCGCGGAATTAATTGAACGATCCAGAAAACAAGTGGCTATTTTTCTCGCTACGGATGAACGCGCAGCCCTACAGCCTTTTGCGGATGACTGGCAGTCATTGACAATGAATGAATACTTTACACAAATTCAATTACTACACGAAAGACTCAGGCCAAACATGGTCCAAAGATTTATCAGGAGAAGACTGAAGCCAATCCTATCTCATCTTCCACAAATTGTTGTTCATAAATAAATTTGACAGTTCAAAGAAGATAGGAACCTTTACAAAAAAAACTTCATATAATAAGATTGCCACCTTCAAAAGTACTTGATTTAAACAAAATCAATGCCAGATCAGCAATTGCGCACAGAAGATTTTTTTGATCGAATCGATGGACTCGAATATCCCGAGCTATTAATTTGTCCGGATTGCGCGAACCTGCCAGCACCACGTCCAAATGACCAACGACGCATACGTCTATCACGAACCTCAAAATTAGCGGCTATTTCAGCAGGCACAGATGCAATACAAGACGAAAGCAGGTATTTTTTGGGACGCACTTTGACTGGAGAATGCGATTCATATGAGATGGAAGCTGGACTAAAAAAAGGAGGCGTCCAAAAAGTTTTCGATCATCAGGCTGAAATTCTTGGCATGGGAAAAGTTCCAACCCTGGATTTTGGTTGCGGGCGAGGAATAGCGCTAACAGAGATGCTGACAATATCGGGCGTGGACCAATCAAAATCAGTTGGACTAACAACTTGCGAACCGTCAAAAATTCATGAAGAAGTCAGAAAGAATGTACTTACCGAAAACGCGCTATATCTAAAACCAAAAACCACAGACGAGGTTGAGCCAATTAGATTTGGAGTTGTTTTTTCTATATTTGGCGCACTCACTTACCATCCATTAAATAAATCCGAAGGGCATTCCGTATTTGGTTTGCTTCACATTATTAATCTTTTACAAGAACAAGGCCTCGGAATTGTTAACCCAACAGCAGAAAGAACAAAAACATTAAAAAGATTTTTCGAATTAGGGATAACAGAACCTCCAACAGATCTAGCAGAAAATGTGATTGACAAATCTACTCTCCACAGAACCCTTTTCAGAGTAAAAAGACGCCCAACTTTCAATGAAATCAAACAGCTTTTGGAACTACAAAACGGATCCGAATATCAGATATACGATCGCCCCTATTAACCCCTCCTGGAGCCATCGACGGGAATTGAACCCGTGACCTCATCCTTACCATGGATGCGCTCTACCAACTGAGCTACGATGGCATGTTTTAAAGATCTCCTATTTATACGACAGCGTGTTGTACGACTTTCAAAACGGTGGCATTGTATTAAAAACACACCTAAGCCGCAACTTAAAAAGTCAATTGCAAAAACGCAATTGATATAATACGATTACCCCCAATTCAAATTCAAAAAAAATGAATAGACGCTACGATCCAGAAACACCAATCATGAACCTTCCCTTAGAAACCTTTATAACTTTTAGAAATATGAATACACGATACGTTCCAATAGAAACAATTGAAGAGCCAACTTCCCCTCTGAAACCTGCTTTGCCTGATCCGCTAGCGGAATGCCATTCATGCAGAAGCTCAATAACAGGACAGGAACAAGACGATATGTTTAGAGATCACGGCGAAGAAATTTTATTTAATGAGGCAAACGATCTTGCCGTACAAAACCAGATTCTGCTCGAAGTTTTAGAAGCATTAGACGAGGTTGTCCCAGGAATATTTGATTTAAAATTATTGGCGAATCATCAATACGAGGCGAATGCAAACGCAGCGACAGCATTTGTCACAGCATCACAAACCGAGTTTTTCAAAGATGCGCTATTATCGCCGGAATATTTAAGCGCATTTGCGGCATCTCGAGCCGGAGTCAAAACAGACAAAGGATGGCGAACTGCATTTATGATGGCCGCAAACACCGAAAACGCTCCACAGCTATACATGGCGCAACAAGATATGATAGAAGGATTTAATGACGCCAGAGTGACAACAGAAGCACTGATAACACATCGAAACATAGAAGTGAGAAGAAGTTTAGACACACCGTCCATCGCGATGGGACTTGATCGTAGGCAAGATTTCAGATCATTAAAAGATCATTCTGCAGTAAGAACTACAATGCAAGTCTGGGGCAAAACCCCTACAGGAGCCGAGCATCCGATCCCAAATCCTGAGGGCACAAAATTAGTAGTACCAAGGAGATTTTTAAAAGGAATATTACCTGAAAACAAAGGTACTTTAACAATTCCACAGATAACATCCGAGAGAGAAATAGCTACATTTATTCGAAATTTTGCATTTGAAATACAGCTCGTATTAAAAGGCTCTACAAATCCTGCTAATATAAAAAGTAATCTGCAAAGACAAAATCCTTTGCACACTTTTGGAACTCCTATACACCCGATCTACACTCATCCACACCCGATGTACGACCGCGAAGATTAGCAAACGGAGCACGTCCAAAATGCCGCCGAAAACCTTTGATTCTATACCCCGCTAAATGCAAGGTGGGTGCCCGCACCTCATTACCTCAGCAATGAGAGATATTAGGCTCCCTTAATGAAAGTCGAAGAGAGAATTTAAAAGGTCTCAAGCGTACATTCCAGGCAACCTCCAATATACCATAAACTATATTCCGAAAAGCAAAATATTCTTTACAAATTCATAAGCTGTCACTATTACAGTCCTGACAACCGAAAATCCAAAAAGATTATTTAAAATTAAAAAATCAAAAAACATAAAAGCGATAAAATACACCGCTCCGGTTTCCTGAAATTTCATATATCTGCTTACATACTTTTTCGGAACAACGAAAGCAATAATTTTTCCACCATCAAGAGGAGGGAAAGGCAGTAAATTAAAAATCCCCCAAATCAAAGCCAAATCAAAAATCCACCAAAAAACCTGCGCTAGAATTTTTGGCATATAAGGCCCTGCATATTTCAATAAAATTGCGGTCAAAAAAGCCAAAACAAAATTACTCATAGGACCCGCCAGAGCGGTCAGAGCGCTATCACGACCTTCATTTTTAAAATTATTTGAATTCACGGGAACAGGCTTCCCCCAGCCAAAATGCACGGTTACCAACATCAAGAAACCAACGATATCAATATGTTTCAACGGATTGAGTGTCAGTCTTCCATATGCCTTCGCGGTAGGATCGCCAAGGTAGTACGCCATCAAAGCGTGACTCGCCTCGTGCACACTGAGCACAAAAACAAACGCTATAAGAAAATAAATCCAATCAATAAATCCCATATTTTAAATTAAGCCAGAGAACTATAACATATCTTGAAAGTTTCCTCAAAAAATGGTAAAATTAGCGGATGCTCAGACGATAAATCAAAATCAAATTAATGATGTTATTCTCCACGTATTTTACAGAAAAAATTTTCCGACAAAATCGATTGATTTTCGAAACTGCCGAAACCCCTGCAAGAATTGACGCCCCAAAAGATAGTTCTGATAAAATTCCAAGCACAACAACTGAAGGCCCAGAAGATAGGAAGACTTTACAAACAGCAATAGATCTAAATTCTCGGCTTGAAAATTCAGCATCTTCTTATTACCAAGCAATTTTAAAGACAGAAGATAAAGAGGTGCAGGCAAAAGCAACGCAACTTCGTTTAAAAGCGGAAAGCGAAGATGTGTCGTATTATGATTTACAAGGAGGCTGGGAATGGATGGGTCTCTCGGAAGAAAATCACGAACAAAAATACACTTTATTAAGTCAGGCATATTTAAATAAAGGAACAAATGAATACGGACAAACGGTATTCGCCGTAAAAAAAGAATTAGATAATACGGAAAAAACAAAATACAGTTTAGGAGCCGGCCACCTTTTGCCGCCAAGTATAAAAGCAGTTGAAATTACGGATTTGGAAGGCAATAAAAGAACCGGCATACGAAAATCTATGAATGGCCGTACAGGATATTACGACGACAGTTATATTCCAATTTTTGGAGGATACACTATTAGACCATTAGAATTTATTGATGAAAAAACTGATAGCTATAAAAAAGCATTAGATGAAGAAAAAAGCTTTTACAAAGAGAATAAAGCATTAGCAGAAAACGAAGAAGAGCACAGAAGTATACATCAAAATATAGCCCAAAATGTAGGTATTACCGGAACTTTGGATCCAAATGACGAAAGATATACAAAGAAAATAACTAGAAAAGATATCCCTCCGCGAGTTCCGGAAAATGAAATGTACGTACAAAAAATGCCATATATGAAGGGATTAGATTATTACAGAAATTTATGTGGCGGCAACATCAATGCTTGGCTTTACCCAGGTAAATTATCAGTATTTGGAACAAAACTATGGCGCCCAAATATTGTGCTTGCTTGCGTGTTAAAAGAGTTGGAATATCGCATGATTAATAAAGGATTTAATTTCAAATTTGACTACTTGACTTCAACAAACGTAAAACCGATACCACAATACCATGCGATGGGGCTTGGAATTGATTTCGACCCAAAAACAAACTGGCTAAACAGTCTCCCGGATTTATCATGGGACATCCCTTTGGTGCTCGCAGTTGAAGCACAAAAGATGGGAATGGGTTGGGGGCTTTATTATTACACCAGCCGAAAAGATAAAAAAACCGACCCAATGCACTTTTCTCTACAGGCAAGTCTTCCGGACGTTATACGTCAACTCACATCACCTGAAGCAATAGCTCTTGCTCAAAACTTTCAAGTTCCACAAAAAAGTATGTCTTTATACGCATACGGAAAACGATTAGGAGGCGATAGCACATACGCTTAAGCTATATTCCCACCGTCCACTACGTAAGCGGATCCGGTCACAAAACTAGATTCTTCATCAGCCAAAAATCCGATCACAGCCCCAATTTCGTCCGGCTTCCCTATTCTATGAAGAGGTATGCCGCTCAAAGTTGCTTCAGCCATTTTTTTATCATCCATCATTCCGGCAGTCATAGGAGTTTCGACAGCTCCAGGACAAACAGCATTCACCCTGATATTAAAAGGTGCGAGCTCCAGCGCCGCAACGCGAGTTAAGGCCACAACCCCGGCCTTCGACGCACAGTAAGCGGATAAATACGGATAAGCTTTCATTGCCGCAATCGATGCGGTATTCACTATTCGCCCAGTCTTTTGTTTTTTCATTATCGGCGCGACAGTCTTGATCCCAAGCCAAGTTCCAAGAAGATTAATATGCAAAACATTTTCCGCCTCTTCAAAACTCATTGACAACAAATCTTTTTGCAAAAGAATCCCCGCATTATTCACAAGCACATCCACTCTCCCCCATTTCTTTACAACTTCCTTCAACAACATCTTCCAATCAGCCTCTTTAGAAACATCAACAACAAGCCCGAGAGAATTTTTGCCGAGCTTCTTCACGGCCGACTTCACATCTTTTTCACTTCGCGAACATACACACACTTTGTATCCGCGTTTCAATAAATTCTTCGCTGCGCCAAGCCCTATTCCGCGAGCACCACCAGTCACTATCGCAATTTTATTTTTCATTTTAATGAGAGTTAAATTATTCCTACAAGCTTGCAATTATTTTCATAAAACCTTCAGCTATTCTCGCGATTTCGCCTCCAACATTAAGTAAAAATCATCCAATTTTTTCACCTTAGCATTTTGCCCGCAAACATAATAAGAATTTTCGAAAAACTTTCCATCAACCTCTACTTCCGTCTCATAATTATGTCCACCAACACATCCGTCATCCTCAGTTTTAAAAGGCTTTTGGGCAAAAACACCCACATCATTGAAAAGATCAAAAATTTCACCGTCCTCAATTAAAAGCTTCTTTTTCACAGCTTCGGATTTTTCATTGTAAGGATATTTTAAATTAAAACTCACATTCAAAGTATTCGCCTCATAATCAGGAATAATAATCATAACAGACTCGGTATAAAATTCGGGAGGCAGAGGACCACTGTTTTGTTTAATAGTCATAGAATCAACTTGTGCACCACCGCAAGCTGTCATAAAAAAACTAAAAATTCCGATTAGTAAAATTTTATTTTTCATAAGAATTTGATTAACAAATACAACTGGAATTATAATCCAGCCCTTCTAATTCACAAGGTTTTTCCCTACAATACAATCACAGCTCGGGGCAATCCCGGGGCTCAAACATCACAATCTGTAAAAAATTCCATCCCGGGACAGCCACGGGACTCAAATATGCCGTCCAAACCAAGACAACCCGACAATACCCTGGCGAAAAATAAAAAAGCCTATCACGACTACGAAGTCCTAGATACCTACGAAGCCGGGATCAGACTCACGGGCCCGGAGGTCAAATCTCTCCGTGAACACAAATGCAACCTCAAAGGCTCGTTCGCATCAATTTGGCATGGTGAAATTTTCGCAGACAACATTCATATTTCGGCATATCGCTTCGCGCCCGACCCATCATACAACCCTACCAAACGCCGCAAACTCCTTCTTCATGAAAAAGAAATCGAAAAAATCGGACTCAAAATAAACGAGAAAGGCACAACGATAATTCCGCTTGAAATCTACTTAAAAGGGTCTTTGATAAAAGTAAAACTCGGCCTCTGCCGCGGACGCAAGCTCTACGACAAGCGCGAAATGCTCCGCAAGCGTGACCAAGATCTGGAAACCCGCAGAGCAATGAAAAGATAAATTAACCCACAATAAAATGGCTCCAGAAAAACCACAAAGCCAAGCAACTCAACAACCGGAAGAAACTATTGAAAGAGCAAAAACAATACACAAACTGCGAACGCAAAGGCTTAATTTGTCAGGAGAAATAAGTACGCCGGAAACAAATACATACGAATCTTTTGATGAATATTTTGGAAATAATTTAAACGCCATGCCTATTCAAGAAAGAAAACTCAAGCATAAGAAAACGATCGACTCAAAACATATAGCAATGATGATGACGGCCCAGTTAAAAGCAAAGTATGGTGAAAATTTTATACCGGGCGACAACCTGCAAGATGCTGATTTTGCACAATCTTTACAGGATTATATTGATCTTCCGGGACAATCAAAAGACGGAGCAAGTCTTCAAAAATTAACAACATCAACAGCGTATTTAATTGAAAGAATGGGAAAGGTTTCGGACGACACGGAATACAATCAAATGATATTGGAAGCACTACGGCAATCAAGTAACGAATGGAAATATAATAGCTTTATGCTTGAAGATGAAGAATACGGTCTGGTCGCCCTAGCAAAAAAAGACGCCGCAGCAATTCGTAAAGCACAAGGATTAATAAACGACGAACAGTACGCAAAAGAAATAGAAGAAATTAATAAAGATTACATCGAGAAATCAAACAATGAAGAATTAAAGGCAATATGGGATTACTCTCACGCAGAAAATAAAAACACTGAGTTAGGCCCAAACAAAGAAATTCCGGTACGCGATGATAAAACATTAAAAACAGCAATTCAGGAAACACAAAACACCTTCGCTCAAAATTCAGGATGGGAAATAAAATTCGATAAAAACAGCGCAATAGCAGAGATTCAGGTCGGAGAAAATATAAGGATAGACGCCAGTATTTATTCACGTCCTGAAACAGGAGAATTTGTCTTTTATTTAAGCGATAAATTCGGACACGGAGACAAAAAAGGTCCATACAAAGCATCTGAAATTGCAGACCAAATCGACGCCAGACAGGTCGATGGACACATCACGGAAAGAATCGAAAAATTAACTACAGATCCTAAATACGTAGAAGGCATAAAACAAGTACCAGACGACATGGTCGCAAATTTAGGCCTAACATTGATAAGAAAAAATATCGAGCGACAATATGCTATAAAAAACAATGACAGAATTATTTTGGACAATTTGAGTGCATGCTTAATAGCACCCGACCAAGAAGGAGATAAAAAATATCCAACAATGTACGACAAGGTAAAGGCTTTAAATACTTATTTGATGCAAGAAAGTAATATCAAGCCTCTTGTAGAAAAACTTTTGGCAACAAAAAATCAATTCACAGTAGCAGAAGCACCAACGATTTCAGGCCTTCTTCAGGGCTGAAAATAATATGATTCGCAAAAATTTTGCCATATTTACGTTTAATGCTACAATTTACACCCTGAGTCCGGGGTAGTGAAGTCCCAGGCTCGGCATACCCTATTAATTAAGTCCAGGACTCATGCTCAATCCACACAACACATATACGAAAATACTCAGCCAAATCGCGAAATTCTTTGAAGAAACAGGTTTTCACAAAGCGGTCTTAGGTGTATCCGGAGGAGTCGATTCAGCGCTTGTACTCAAGCTTCTTGTCGACGCGATCGGTTCGCAGAATGTGGTGGGACTCATGATGCCTGAACACGGAGTAACAAAAGACGAAAACACCGCTCACGCGAAAGCATTATGCAATTTCCTGGAAGTTGAAAACTACACATTACCAATTAATAAATACCTCCAAGATCTCCTACATCTTCCTTGGAAACCATCCGGACTCGCACAGATGAATACAAAAGCACGCATGCGCTCAATCATTCTCTACAACTACGCAAATACCGAGCACGCACTTGTGGTCGGGACGAGTAATAAATCAGAATTAATGCTCGGATACGGCACTAAATTCGGCGACCTCGCATGCGATTTGATGCCTATCGGCGACTTATATAAAACAGACGTTTTTGCGCTAGCGGAACACATTGGAATCCCAATGGAAATTATTGAGAAAGCCCCTACAGCGGAACTTTGCAAAGGCCAGACAGACGAAGCCGAATTAGGAGCCCCATACGAAACTCTCGACCGCATTCTTCGCGAAATTGCAGGTGAAACTCCAGACGCTTCATGCAGCACCCCAGAAAGCCACGCGCTTTTCGAACAAGAAACCGTTCCCCTTTCTCACACAGCAAAATCTATAATAGAGCGCATCAAAAGAAACGAACACAAAGGTAGAACTCCGTTTGTAATTAAACTATAGGATTTCAGAATCTAGAAATATCAATTTTTATTCTTGACCTCCTTTTTCCGAACTAGGACTGTTCGACAGGCTATCAGTTTTATCTATTCCCTCGCCCGCCGGCTCTGTTAAAGACCAACCATAATGGTCAAACATAGTCTCTACTTGTGATTGATATAAATCAGACAACATACTTATATCAGCCGCTGTTTCTTCTGAAGCGGACAAAGCTTTATAAGAATCTTGGAGACCAAGCGAATCAAAATAAGCTTTTATATCACTACTACTGCTACCATTTCTAGCCATTTCTTGAGCCTCCGCCATCGCATTTTTCACCTGATTATTGAGAGCACTAATTTCATCATTATCAACCCTGTCCATTACATCATCTATCAAACCATCCAATGATTCATTTGCATATGCATAGTCTTCATCAGACAAAGGTCCGGCACCAACCCTCTCTCTAAACAAAGCCCGTTGTTCGGCAATAATATCACGATACTTTTCTTGTCTTTCAGCTTCACGCTTATCATACAAAGCAGTTTTAGCATCTATTTTCGCCCGAATATCATCACGATTACCCCACCTGTCAGGATCAATATCTAGAGTCCTAAAAAGTTTCACTAAGTCATTAGACCTCTCCACAGAAACTTCACGCTTCACGCGAGCATCCTCCGCTTTCAATTGAGCAACGGTCATTCCGTTTAATAATTTATCCAATTCCGCTTTCACAAGAGAATTCATATTCAAAACAAAAGACGGATTCGAAACTCTTCCGTCGCAAACCCAGTCAAGAAATTCCGCCATTCTAGGAGCATCCTGCTCTACCGCATCCCATATAGCCGAAGCATATTTTTCATAATTATTTGCACCAATGATTTTCGAAATCTGCGGAAAAATCTTACCTTTCCACATAAAGGCCCTATCTAAATTAGAAATAGGAAAAGCAATATCGCGCCCTTTGTGCTTAAACAGGTAATTTGGATTATCCTTTCCAGGCCTAGATTTTAAAACTAAATTCTGCGAAGAAAACCTACCAAGAAAATCAACAACCCACGCTGAATAAGGATTCGTTTCATCATTCATAACTTCATCAAATTTCTTTTGAGAAATCCCTAGTAAGCGCATTGTTTTCACAGCTTCCTCTCCTTTTTCAACCTCAGAAGCCACAGATCCCAAAACACCAACAGACAAATCTCTGCGAGAATCATGGATCTCTTGTAAAGCATCTGTAGGATTTTGGATTTCTTCCGGCATCGCCATTGGCGGATGCCACTTCGGAGCCTCTCCGGGAGTTTCAAAAATAAATCTATTTTCACTGAACGAATTGAACTTTTTAAACATATTTTTATTTTTATTTTTACACAAGTAAATTATACCATATTTTAGACATTCTCTCAACCCTTATCCCCCTTTTTTAATCCTATAACAAGCCTTTATACACTATAATACCCTAGTTGTTTTTTAACTTTAAAAATGCTCAAGCCACTCGTAAAAACAGGTTTATTTGTCGGTCGTTTCCAGCCTTTTCATTTGGGTCATCTTGATATTGTCAAAAAAATCCTCGCGGAAAATGAACGAATAATAATTGCAATCGGAAGCGCCGAAAAAAACTACGTTCCGGAAAATCCGCTCACCGCCGGCGAACGAGTACTTGTAATAGACGAGACCTTGAAAGCTGCAAAAATAAATCCAGCCCGATATACGATCATCCCGGTCCGAAACATCGATAACTACGCGCTTTGGGTCGACCACTTAAATCTATACGTTCCCCCATACAATACGATTTATACAGGCTCACACATCGTAAAAGCATGCTACGAAGGCGCGCAATCAAAACACCGCCTCGTTCAAATAAAACGCACCCGACCGGTATCAGGAACGGATCTCCGCAACTCGATGATCTCAAACACACAGGACTGGGAAAAGCTCGTCCACCCACGTACCGCAGAGCTTTTAAAAAAGCTACATCTCCCACTTCGCCTCCGCCAAATAAACGAAACAATGACGGAAACAAAGTACAAATAACAAACAAACCCAGCCTAAAATCATCACAAAAATGACCAAAATTAATCCACATATCTTTCGAGCCTACGACATCCGCGGCATAGCAACTGCGACCGACAAATACCCAACACCAGACCTCACAGAAGAAACCGTTTACTTAATAGGCAAAGGCACCGCAACCCACCTGATTCGCAAATACAACTCACGCCATATGGCTGTCGGCCGCGACATTCGCCTAACAGGCCCAAGCTTGCAGCAAGCCTTTATCAAAGGTTGCCTAGAATGCGGTTTAGACGTTACTGACATCGGCCCCTCCCCTTCTCCGATGATATATTTCGCAACTTGCGCTCATCAATACGAAGAACTAGCGCCCTTCGATTGCGCCACAAACATCACAGCATCTCACAACCCAAAAGAATATAACGGCATCAAAACAGTAGCTCTAAACGCACATTCAATTTGCGGCGATGAACTTCAAGAAATTTTACAATTAATAGAAGCTGGAGATTTTGAAATTCCAGGAACGCCAAATGCAAACAATGCCGCGCAAGGCAAACTCAGCGAAGCCAACATCTGGCCGCTTTACTTAAAAGAATTGAGCTCAAAACTCCACACTGAGAACAAACAACTGCCACAAATAGACAACCAAAATCCACGCAAACTCAAAGTAGTCATCGACGCAGGAAACGGCGTTGCAGGTCCGTTTGCACCTGAGCTACTCAGACAAATTGGCGCCGAAGTGATCGAATTATACTGCGACCCCGACGGCACTTTTCCGCATCATGAAGCCAATCCTGAAGAACTCGAAAACATGCATGACCTCATCACAAAAGTTATCTCCGAAAAAGCAGACCTCGGAATTGGGTTTGATGGTGATGCTGATCGCATTGGAATTATTGATGAAAAAGGAAATCACTACAGCTCGGATTTCTTACTACTTTTACTTACAAAAGATCTCCTCGCGCGCAACGAAGCGCAAGCACAATCGCGAACACAAACAACACAACTCGCAAACACGCCAACTAAACCAAAAATTGTTTTCGACGTAAAAGTCTCGCAAGCAATTATTAATAAAATGGCTGAGCTGGGAGCAGAACCTACGATGTCAAAAACCGGCCACAGCTTCATAGAAAAACGCATGAAAGAAGTGAATGCACCACTCGCTGGCGAAGTTTCCGGACATTTATTTTTCGCAGAAAATTATTACGGATATGATGACGCGTTCCTCGCCGCAGTAAAAATTCTCGAGATTCTCGCAAATGAAAATTCTCACACCGACCCATCTCAAAATCGCCCATTTTCAGCTCTATTCAACGACCTTCCAAAAACATACATGACCCCGGAATTCAAAGCTCACACGCCAGATGACAAGAAATTTGAAATAGTCGCCTCCCTTGTCGCGCACTTCACGAGCCTATATGACTGCATTACCCTAGACGGCGTCCGCGTGAAATTCGACGCGATCTCCTGGGCAGCAGTGCGCGCCTCAAACACAAGCCCAAATCTCACTCTGCGCTTCGAAGCCGACACGCCTGAAAAACTCGCAGACATTCAAAAAATAATGGTCGACGAATTAAAAAAACACCCAGAAGTAGACTTGAGCTGGTATAAAGCTTAACCGACAAAACCGCTCTAAATCATACAAAAAAAGAGCGCCTCTCTTAGTGACAGAAGCGCCCTTTTCATCAAAGCCTCAAAACTAGTCATCCTCGTCTTCAACTTCGTCTTCGTCCCCATCCTCAACTTCATCTTCGTCTTCACTCTCGTCCTCATCTTCAACCTCATCTTCAACTTCATCCTCATCTTCGTCATTCATTTCGTTCCTAACACGTTCTTCATTTCTAACTCTATTTTGCTCCCCATCATCATCCTCCTCGTCCTCAATATCTGAGTCCTCTTTATCACTACCGGGAGTAAGCTCCTCTTTCACGTCCTGAGCTTTTTCCATAGCATCTTTGAAAGCATCAAAAGCGTCTCCGTAATCTTCCTCAGTTAAATTACTTTTAGCATCTTCGAATACCTCTTTTGCCTCACCTAGCTTGTCCTCAGCATCAGCATAAATTTCAGCCGAAACCTTATCCTTCAAAGCTAATAAAAACTTTTCTACTTCATTTAATTTATTCTGAGCTGCAGTCATTTTTCCTTCAGCCGAAGATTGATTTTTTACAACATCTTCATCAGAATCGTCTTCGTCCTCATCCTCCTCATCACGATTCCTCTCCTTTTCCTCTTTTACCTTTTTTACCATTTCACGAACCTGTTCTTTCTTCGTATCTTCATCGTCGGTATCTGCTTCAACGCGCTCTAATTTTTTCTCATAATTCTTCAAAAGGTTTTCTATCTTTTGATTTAATCCAATTAATTTTTCTTCGCCAGAATCTTCTCTGACATCTTCAAGATAATCTTTTAAATCATCAATATGATCTTTTAACAAATCTTCCAAATCTTCTTTTAATTCAGGAGTAAGACCATCTTTTTTTGTAAGCTCCTCAGCCTCAAGAAGTCTTTTCTCTACACGATTGATAGCAAAATCAGCCTTAGCCTCTGGATTGAGAGCTAAAAACTCACGAACAGGCTCATTGAAACGAACCTTCACCTGATAAAGCGCATCACCAGGCTTTGCATCCTGCGAAGCGAAGACTGTACCTCCACCTCCTATAACTAGAAGCGCCACAAGCAGCGCAATCGGTTTTTTAAACATTGTACTCATAGGTTTGATTGTTAGAGAGTAAATTTTATATGTAAATTTTTTTATTTTATTATTCAAAGCGCTCCACATCCCAAGACGAATATCGTCTGTATTTCTTACAGGATTTTCTTTAATAAAACTCGCAAGTTTTTTTCTCGCCTCAGCTTTTTCCGCTTTCGTAAGCATCATTCTATTCCTCATACATATGTTTTTTTAACATTTTAATTGCCCTATTAATTCTTACAGAAATCGTATTTTCAGACTCTCCGGTCAACACAGCAATTTCACCAAGAGTCATATCATTTAAAAATCTCATAACTATGACCTCACGATACTTAGGACGAAGATAGTCCAACATTCTTACAACAATTTCTGCATCAATTTTATGTTTCACATCTTCCGACCTCTCATTACCTTCAAATTGCACACCGGTCTCAATCAAATCATCCAAATGCATTTCCTTCTTTGTTCTATATTCATCCACTATTAAATTATCCGCAGTTCTTCGCAGAAACGCTTTTAAATTATCAACAACTCCGCCTTTCAAAACAAAAACCCAAGTCTTCATAAACGTCTCCTGCATCAGCTCTTTCGCCCTTTCCCTATCAGACAATTTATAATAAATATGCTGAAAAATTTTATCAGCATAACGATCGTAAGCTTCTAAAAACTGTTTTTCTAATTCACCTGAATTCATATTTATATACCGAAGAAATAAGACGCATACCACGTAATACTCTTACAAAAAAATTCAACAAAACGTCGACGTCTAAATGACGACCATTAAATCAGAAAATTATCGCTCAGAAACAGCTCTTACTCCCCGCTCACAAAAGTTTCTCCTTCTTTGCCTTCAACAATAATGCCATCTTTTCCTTCAGCGTTTTTTTCATTTCGAAGCGGTTTATCCCAAGTTGCGAATTTACATTTAGGATAATTGCCACAACCCCAAAACGGCTTACCTCCGCGACGAGTCCTTTTTTCGACCAAATCGCCTTTGCCACACACAGGGCATTTCACGCCGGTATTATTTGATTTACCATCCAAAGAAACTATGTTTTTACATTTTGGATAAGCAGAGCATCCTAAGAAATATCCGAAGCGACCTTTTCGCACAGCCATGTCAGCACCGCATTTTTCACACTTTTTTCCTTCGTGTTCTTTTTTCAATTCTTCTAATTTTTCATCCACCGGCGCAGCCTTCAAGAAAGCCATTTTCGTATCGCCATCAGCAGTGTGCATTACACCCTCTCCTACCATCACTTCCTTCGCCAAATTTCTCGTATTTTTACACTCGGGAAAATTACTACATGCCAAAAATTTTCCAAATTTTCCAAATTTAATTACCATACCCTTTCCACATTTTTCACAGATTTCATTTGTCTCCTCCGCACCCATGATGTCCGACTTTTTTAAACTCTTAGTTTTGTCATCCAAATTAGAGTGAAAAGGTTCATAGAAAGCCTTTATGACAGGCACCCATTTCTGCTTTCCCTCAGCAATTTCATCTAAATCATCCTCCATTTTCGCAGTAAATTTATAATCAACAATGTTCGCAAAATGTTCGACCAAAACATCAGTCACGATCTCTCCGATTTCTTCAGGCACGAGATACTTTGCATCCTTTTTCACATACCCTCTCGTCATGATAGTAGAGATAGTCGGAGCATATGTAGACGGTCTTCCAATCCCTTCAGACTCCATCTTTTTAACAAGCGAAGCCTCGGTATATCTTGCAGGTGGTTTCGTAAAATTTTGAGCAGGAGTGAGACCCAGATTATCTACAACTTCATCGTGAGTTAATATTGGCAACAAGCCACTAGAATCATTCTCGGCCTGCCCCTCACCATTATTAGTTTCTATTGCATCATCTTCATCCAAATCTTCCATATAAACTTTCATAAATCCAGCAAACGAAATCGTCTCTCCTTTTGCGTTAAAAATATATTTTTCAACACCCTCGACGCCAAAAGGCAGAACGCTCACATTCACTTGTTTTAATAACGCTTCTTTCATTTGGCACGCGATCGTCCTCTTCCAAACCAATTCATAAAGTCTGCTTAAATCTTTTTCTAATTTACCTTCAACGTCCGCAGGTTTTATATTTAAATCAACTGGCCTGATCGCTTCATGCGCTTCCTGTGCGCCTTTTTTCGCTTTGTAGTAACGAGGAGTTCTTAAGGCATACTCAGATCCAAATTCACTCGTAATAACTTCTCTAGCTTGAGCCAAGGCCACATCCGACAAATTCACGGAATCAGTTCTCATGTAAGTAATAAGACCA
>DAONBD010000002.1:0-18864 GCA_035401345.1 Candidatus Altimarinota bacterium | reverse complement strand
AGCTACATCTCCAAAAGGAGCTTTTGATCCCGGAATAGTCCTAACACTGATTGATATATCGCTGTTTTGTGAAGCGGAATAAGAAGTATATTCGACAATTTGAGCTCTAGTCGTAGGATCTTTTGGAGTAGTAAGAAGAATTTTTTCTATTACCGAAGACCATTCAATATTATCTTTTTTAACATTATCCAGTGTAGCCTTAGCGGATAAAGCGGCTTTCAAAGTATCTCCTTTGAATTGCTTTAAATCATTTTCAAGACTGGAAATTTGCAGATCATACTTTTTGATAGCATCTCCCGAAGAAGCGTTTCCATAGTAAGCATAACCGAACATACCCCCTACCAAAAGCAGGGACAAAAGTCCGATTACAAACAAGAAAGAAATTCTATTCATATTTATTTTTGTTTTAAGTTAATTTTTATCATATAATTGTACCAGTTTTTAGAAGAAATTTCAATCCATAAGACATTAAATGAAAAAGATAAACGAGGAATTTGGGTGCCTGCACTGTGGATTTAGTGTTCCAAAAGCTCAACAAACATGTAGAAATCACTGCACGAAGTGCTTATTTAGCATGCATGTGGACAAGGAAACCCCCGGAGATCGCGAATCAGATTGTCATGGATTAATGGCTCCTATAGCCATAGACAAATCAGGCAAAAAAGGTCTGATGATTTTTCACAAATGTCTTGAATGCGGATACATAAGTAAAAATAAAGTTGCAGATGATGACGACATGGAAGAAGTAATCAATTTGTCGGCAAATCCCCTCCCGGAAATGAAAAAACAATAATTCATTAAATAAAATGCCAAGAAATCATCATAAAAACGCAGAAGAAAAAGTCCTTGAAATCATAAAAAGAAATCTCAAAGGCACCGAAACTATCGTGATAGGAGTATCCGGAGGACCGGATTCGATATTTTTACTTAATTGTCTTTTGAAATTCAAAAGCCATCACAAAAAATTTAAAATCATAGTCGCTCATGTAAATCACATGCTCCGCGGTAAAGAAGCGGAAGAAGACATGAAATTTGTTGAAAGTTTATGCAAGAAAAACGCCATACAATTCGAACTGGAAAAAATAGATGTTGAAGCACT
Organism: Candidatus Altimarinota bacterium; assembly: GCA_035401345.1. Taxonomy (GTDB): domain Bacteria; phylum Patescibacteriota; class Gracilibacteria; order UBA1369; family LOWO2-01-FULL-3; genus DAONBD01. The sequence continues at coordinate 17,765 of DAONBD010000002.1, read as the reverse complement.
TTCCAAAACAACTAAATCATCGGTAGAAGAATCAGGCAGAGAAATTCGATACAATTTTTTCGAGAAATTATTTAAAGAATTCAAAGCCGACTTTTGCATAACAGCACACCACAGCGATGATAATTTGGAAACAATTTTGCTGAACTTGATAAGAGGTGCTTCTGTAAAAGGACTAGCTGGAATGAAAATTTCAACAAAGAAAAAATCAGGACTTCGTATATTCCGCCCACTACTTTGTGTATCAAAAGAAGAGATAATGGATTTTATGAATTCAAAAAAAATCAAATACAGAATCGACCGTTCCAACATGGACACGACGATCACGAGAAATTTCCTACGACACAAAGTAATTCCTGTAATAAAAACATTAAATCCAAATCTCTCTCAAACCGTACTGAAAAATGCAAAAACATTCGAAGATCTACACAACTACATACATTTGGAAGCTCAAAAATGGATAAGAAAACACAGAGACACAAAAAAATCTTACCATATAAAATCATTCACTCCGCTTCCTTTAGCATTAAAAAAACAGATAATTTTAACCATATATCAAGAGATGGTTGGTGAAACAAAAAATATTGAGAACAAACACGTGGAAGAGGTCATAGAAGTTATTGAACGAAATATAGGAGGCAAAAAAAAGAAACTTGGCAGATATATAGTTGAAATAAAGCAAGGAAGGTTTATATTTAGCAAGTAAAATATCATTCATATAATTTTGACCCAAAAATAAATGGCAATGTTCGGAAAAATACCACAACCAAACAGACAAAAAAGCAGTTTCACTTTTTTGATAGTTATAGCACTTGCGATCACGGCTTTTTTACTGATATCAAGTCAAGGAGAATCACAAATTCAACAAGTAACTCTAAATAAAGTAGTTGAAGAAGTGAAAGCCGGAATGGTCCAACAAATCACGATTGCAGACAACAAAATCAATCTGGAATTGCGAGACGGACAAAAACAATACACATACAAAGAAGCTACCGCGGACATATATTCCCTGCTCGAAAAAACAGGCGTGGACAAAACAACACTTGGTTCACTCCCCATCGTGATCGAAAACACGGAAGGAAATAAATTTTGGACCGACCTGCTCATCGGAATCGTTCCGTTTTTATTAATAGTAGGATTTTTTGTATTTATGATGAGATCCGCGCAGAGCGCGAACAATCAAGCAATGGGCTTTGGCAAGTCAAAAGCGCAGGTTTATGACAAGGAAAAAAACAAAACAACATTCGCAGATGTAGCAGGAGCTCCGGAAGCAAAAGGCGAACTGGAAGAAATCGTTGATTTTTTAAAACATCCGACAAAATACACTTCAATGGGCGCAAAAATTCCAAAAGGAGTTTTACTCGTAGGCCCTCCTGGAACAGGAAAAACTCTTCTTGCAAGAGCGGTAGCGGGAGAAGCTGATGTTCCATTTTTCAACATTTCAGGTTCGGAATTTGTAGAAATGTTCGTAGGTGTCGGCGCGTCACGTGTACGCGACTTATTTAAAAAAGCGAAAAGGAATTCGCCATGTATTATTTTTATAGATGAAATTGACGCAGTTGGACGACATCGCGGGGCCGGCCTTGGAGGCGGACACGACGAAAGAGAACAAACTTTAAATCAAATTTTGAGTGAAATGGATGGATTTGAAAAAGGCACAAATATAATCGTAATGGCGGCAACAAATCGTCCGGACGTATTGGATCCTGCATTACTTCGCCCTGGAAGATTTGATAGACGTGTAATAGTAGACGCTCCGGATTTGAAAGCACGTGAAGAAATACTAGACGTACATTCAAGAAACAAACCATTGGCACCATCAGTAAAAATGGACCGAATAGCACGACAAACTCCAGGATTTACAGGAGCGGATTTGGAAAACTTATTAAATGAAGCAGCTATATTGGCGGCCAAAGAAAACAAGAAAAAAATTGCATTGGAGGACATAGAACAATCGATAGAAAAAGTTTTAATGGGACCTGAACGCAAATCACGTATTCTTTCAAAAAGAGAAAAAGAAATCACGGCGTATCACGAAGTCGGACACGCTGTCGTGGGACACATGCTACCGGGATGTGATCCGGTCAGAAAAATCTCAATTATTTCTAGAGGGATGTCTTTAGGATCAACTTGGTTCATGCCTGAAGAAGACAAACACTTACATTCAAAACAAAAATTCGAGGATGAAATTTGCTCACTTTTGGGAGGATATGTTTCTGAAAAATTGAAATTTGGAGAAGTCACCACAGGCGCATCAAATGATCTAGAACGGGCTACGACGCTCGCACGAAATATGGTCACCGTGTACGGAATGTCAGACTTGGGCCCTGTGATTTTTGGTGATTCAAATCATGAAGTTTTTCTCGGAAAAGATTTCGGACATGTGCGAAATTATTCCGAAGAAGTCGCAGCGGAAATAGATAAACACATTAGAAAATTTATAGACAAAGCATACAAAAGAACTGAAGAGCTTTTGAAAAAACAAAAAGCATTAGTTGAAAAAATTTCGATCGATTTAATAAAAAAAGAGACCCTGAGTGATGAAGAATTCAAAGAGTATTTCAAAGAAGCAAAGGTCCCTGAAAAAATCATATAAACCAGTCTATTATGGAAGAAATCGGCCAACTATCACTGGATATAATCCAAACACAAGATTCAATAATAATACTGGCGCCAATAGCGGGGACTGCAACACGTGATGTCACGGTTACAGTCACAGATGATGTATTGACTATCAAAGGTGAACGCCTTCCTCCATATGAAGTCGAAGAAAAAGATTTCCTGACAAAAGAGTGTTTTTGGGGGAAATTCAGTCGTTCAATAGTATTACCGAAAAACTGCAATCCACGAGAAATAGTTGCTAATTCAAAGAATAATATTCTGGAAATAAAAATCCCAAGACTTACAACCGACAAAAGCAAAGTTGTAAAAATTAACGAAGAAAAATAAATGAAAGTAGTAATTCCGATCGCAGGGCTTGGCACGAGATTTTTGCCGGTAACAAAAGTTATTCCAAAAGAAATGTTGCCTATAAACGGTAAACCGATAATACATATATTATTGGAAGAAGCTGTTAATGCGGGATGCAATGAAGCAATTTTGGTAATAAATAAAGAAAAAGAAAAAATTATTAAAGATTATTTTTTGCAAACGACAAAAACCACAGAAAAAATTTCAAAAAAAGGAGAAAATTCACAATTGAAAGAACTCAATTCTCTCCTGAAAAAGATCAAAATTCATTATGCGTTCCAAGCTCATCCCTTAGGCGACGGACATGCAATTCTACAAGCGGAAAAATTTGTAAAAGGAGAATCTTTCGCAATACTTTTCGGTGATGACATCGTCATGCCTTTAACAGGTTTGAAAGAACTTATCAACACATTCAAAAAAACAAAATCTTGCGTGATCGGACTGGAAAAAATCAAGAAAGAACAGACAAAAAACTATGGAATAGTGAAACCAAAGAAGAACTCTCCTACCTTATTAAACAAATCATCTCAGCTTTTTGAAATCGAAGACATGGTGGAAAAACCTCTTCCTGCAAAAGCTCCTTCTCTATTCGGCATCATCGGCAAATACGTCGTCACAAAAGAAATTCTCAAAGCAATTAAAGACGGTTCAAAAAGCCACGGCGGTGAACTACGCCTAATAGACGGCTTCAGAGAACTCAAAAAAACACAAAAAATCTTCGCCCAAACCATGTCAGGAAAAAGATATGACACCGGAACATTAGAAGGCTACAAAAAAGCAATATCAGAGATTTAGACTCCTTAAATCAGCAACTAAATCTACTAGAAATTACGACACTTTTTACATTTTCATCAACACCTCTCTATTGTCTAACCTGTTGATTTGTAGTAATATGTCCTGATTTTCTTGAACAGAATTCACTCACAGAGTACACACTCAATCTCGAATCCCCTCTCACACAAAAACAAAAAATAAAAACAAAAATAAAATGAGACAAACACATCCTTTGATAGAGGAAGCAGAGCAATACAAAAATGACGGCCGTCACTTGGACGCGATCAATCTCTGCGAACGAATCCTCTTAAACGATCTCAAATGCGTCGAAGCATACGAAGAGATCGGAGACAATTACCTATCCTTGAGAGAATACGAAAAAGCACAGAAAGCTCTCAAGCAAGCTGTTAAATTGAATCCAAAAAGTGCAAATGCTCATTATTTATTGGGATTTGTACACTCTTGTGTTGGCGAATTCGAAACTTCAGTCACATTATTGGAATCGGCTGACAGTCTTTATCCAAATCATCCAGAAATTTTGAGATGCATGGGATGGTCAATGTACCACAACGGACAAAAAGTCCGCGGAATTGTTATTTTGGAAAGATCTTTGCAGTTAGCTCCACGCGACCCTTTAATTTTAAATGACCTTGGAGTTTGCTACTTAAATAATAAAGATTTCGAAAAAGCTTCTGATTTATTCAAAAAAACTCTTACTATCGAACCAAACAACGAAAAGGCAAAAGAATGCCTAAACGCAGTCCAATTTTTCAAGAGAGAATATGAAAAATTGAACAAAAAACACACAGCTTAAAAATAGGTATAAATACATAAAGTCAAAAAAGCCCTTTATCCTTGTCAGAAAGGGCTTTTTTATGTATAATCCGCACGCTCTTTGACTTAAAGTTGACGTGATCGCGAACTTGAGATAACCGAAAGGCATTCTTAGAGTTCGAGGAAAGTCCGGACACCACGGGAAGGATACTCCGTTTTCGGCGGAGCACGCGTATATAATAGATAAAATACGCGGAGGGAAAGTGCCACAGAGACAATACTAGCTTCAACTTCAACCGCAAGGAAACAAGTCGAAGTAAAAGGTGAAAAGTCTTGCAAGTCTCAATGCGCAAGCAAAAAGATAAAGCAAGAATAAGAGCGCGTTTAAGCGCCCTTGTCGGTAAACCCTATCTGGTGCAAGGTGAGATGGAAGGATACAGTTGATCCCAATTGCGACTCTATTCTCTCACCGCTAATAGAAAAATTATTGCTTCATGGCAAAAAATTTCTTTCAAGACAGATGATCACTAACCCGCCTTTAAGCGGGTGAAACAAAATCCGGCTTATCAACTTCGTCAAAGAGCTTTAAAATACAAACATGAAAAAATCAGAGATTTTTTTCGGCGTACTAAAAGTTACATTCGATTTCGTAGCAACGATCATCGCATTTTTAATTGCGTATAAATTAAGACTTCAAACGGAACCGATCCCGGGATTTGCAAAACCGATCGATTTTTCGATTCTTCCAACAATAAAAGAATATTTTAACTTCAGTATATATGTAGCCCTGACGTTGATAATAGTTTTTGGCATAGGAAAAATGTACACGTTAAAAGTCTCGTATAAATTCGCGAAAGAACTCCAAAAAATAGTCGGACTAAGCGTCGTATGGATAGCATTAATAATAATGTATTTCTTTGCGGCAAGAGAGTTTCCATTCTCGAGACTTGCTATGCTATACAGCTGGCTATTAACAATTTTAGTGATATTTGCAGGAAGAATAACAATCAGAATAATTCAAAAAATAACCCTCAAACACGGTGTAGGAAAAAGAAAAATAGTGATAATCGGAAAAGGACAAATCGCGAAAGAAATAGAGAATTATCTAACAAAAGATAAGACTTTCGAAATAGTAGAGGTAATGGAATATACCGAAGAAACCGAGAACAAACTCGAAAAACTTTTAGAGAAAAAACATTTCGATGAAATCATACAGACTCAGTCAAAAAAAGATATCTTGGAATTTTGCAATTACAATCACGTTGAATACAGTTTTGTTCCGGGAATTTTTGAAGTACAGAGAACTAATATCGAAATCGAAACAATGGGGGCGCTTCCAATAATTACACTCAAAAAAACACCTTTGGACGGCTGGGGAAAATTCGCAAAAAGAATAATGGATCTCATAGGAGCAACAACAGGAGTAATTATACTTTCTCCAATTTATTTAATAACTGCGATCGCGATAAAACTAGATTCACGCGGCCCTATATTATTCACAAAAAAAGACGACGGAACGCCAATGAAAAGAGTCGGACAATACGGAGAGCTATTCAAATGTTACAAGTTCCGTTCAATGCATCCCAACACGCACAACTTAAGATATTCAAAAGCATTACTCGAGAAAAATGTAAGAAAAGAAGGTCCTTTGGTAAAGATTCAAAATGATCCACGCGTCACACGCGTAGGAAAATTCATTCGCAAATATTCAATAGACGAATTACCTCAGCTTTGGAATGTAATAATCGGAAACATGAGCCTGGTCGGCCCACGCCCTCACCTACCGGAAGAAGTCGCAAAATACGAAAAAAGTCAGAAATTTGTATTGAACATAAAGCCCGGACTCACAGGCCTTCCACAAACAAGCGGTCGCTCCGATTTGGACTTCACAACAGAAGCACGCCTAGACCGATATTACATCGAAAATTGGTCGATTTGGTTAGACATCAAATTGATATTTAAGACAATAGCAATTTTATTAAAGGGGTATAAAGAATAAATCGACCGTGCTATCCTTCCCGAGCTTTAAATAAAGGTTTTTAAAAGATTTATATGATTACAGATTTTATTAATAAAATATTAGGAGATCGAAATGAAAAAACAATTAAACGACTTCGACCGATAGTCACACAAATAAATGAAATAGAAGCACGTTACCAAACAGAAATTAAATCAGATGAAGACATTATTGCAAAGACCAACGAATTCAAATCTCGCATACGAAACGGCGAGTCTGTAGACGATCTATTACCGGAAGCATTCGCACTAGTAAAGAACGCGTGTCGAAGATTGGTCGGACGCTCATGGGAAGTTCGCGGAAACGAGGTTAAATGGGACATGATCCCCTACGACGTACAGTTACTAGGAGGTATGGTTCTCCATCAAGGAAACATTGCCGAAATGAAAACTGGTGAAGGTAAAACTCTAGTTTGTACTTTGCCACTTTATTTGAATGCGCTTGAGGGGAAAGGGTCTTATCTAGTCACCGTAAATGATTACTTGGCACAACGCGACTCTGAATGGATGGGCGGACTATATAAATACTTGGGGTTAACGGTGGGAGTTGTAATTCACGATCAAACACCTGAAAACAAAAAAGCTGCATACGAATGTGACATCACATACGGAACAAATAACGAATTTGGTTTTGACTATCTTCGCGATAACATGGTCACAGACATTAAAGAAGTGGTTCAAAAAGAACTCAATTTTTGTATCGTGGATGAAGTCGACTCTATATTGATCGACGAAGCCAGAACTCCATTAATAATCTCAGCGCCAGCAGAAGAATCCACAGCAAAATATCAAAAATATTCACGCCTAATAGGTCAATTAACAGAAAAAGATCACTACGAAATTGATGAAAAAATGAAAACAGCCACCCTCACTGAATCCGGAATTAAAAAAATGGAGGAGCTACTTGGCGTAGACAACATCTACACAGAATCAGGATTTTCAGAGGTACATCACATTGAACAAGCTCTTCGCGCACATGCGTGCTATAAAAAAGACATCGACTATTTAATAAAAGAGGACGAAATCATAATTATTGATGAATTCACAGGACGTTTAATGCCGGGACGTCGCTATTCACACGGCCTACACCAAGCGATCGAAGCAAAAGAAAACGTCGAAGTAAATCGCGAATCAAAAACACTCGCAACAATCACATTCCAAAATTATTTCAGGATGTTTAAACGCCTCGCAGGCATGACCGGTACGGCGAAAACGGAAGAGGAAGAGTTTTATCAAATTTACGGACTCGATGTAATACAAATTCCGACCAACAACCCAATGGTTCGTCAGGACACTCCGGACGTAATTTACAAAAATCAACAGGGAAAATTTATTGCGGCAGCTAAAAAAATCAAAGAGCTTCATGAAAAAGGACAGCCCGTCCTAGTCGGCACAATATCAGTCGAAAAATCTGAGGTAATGAGTCAATTACTAGAAAAACTTGGTGTACCACATAGCGTACTCAACGCAAAAAATCACGAAAAAGAAGCCATTATCGTCAAAGACGCAGGCAGACGCGGGGCTGTCACTATTGCCACAAACATGGCAGGTCGTGGAACGGATATTAAGTTGGGAGATGGCGTAAACGAACTGGGAGGACTGTACGTACTAGGCACCGAACGACACGAATCACGACGTATAGACAACCAGCTCCGTGGGCGTTCAGGTCGTCAGGGTGATCCGGGCGTAAGTCAGTTTTTCGTATCAATGGAAGACACTATCATGCGACTCTTCGGTGGTGATCGCATTAAAAAAATGATGGAATTCCTAAATGTTCCTGAAGACATGCCGATCGAAAATCGTATGCTTTCAAATTCAATCGAATCCGCTCAAAAGAAAATTGAAGGCCATCACTTCGACGTCAGAAAACATGTACTTCAATACGACGATGTAATGAATGTTCACAGAGACATCATGTACACACGGAGAAAAAAATTCCTCGCAAGTGAAGACATCAAAGAAGAGATATTAAAAATGATGGATGAAGAAGCCGAAATGATTGTAATGAATCACACAGGTGGTCGTCCGTCAGAGGAATGGGATATTCAAAAAATTGCAGATGCATTAAATGCAATTCCAAAAAATCCAACACAAAAAATCAATCCTGAAGATTTAAAAAAAGAAGTAAATGAAAATCAAGTCGTCAGAATCGCCCAAGAATTTTTACACGGAGAATATGAAAACATCGAAAAAAAGTTGCCAGACGCAAACATATTAAGATCTATAGAAAAAGCGGTATTCCTCAGATCCAACGACATGTTGTGGATGGAGCATATCGATGAAATGCAAGACCTACGCGAAGCGGTTTCAATGCAAGGATACGGACAAAGAGACCCTGTAGTTGAATACAAGAGCCAAGCATTTCAAAAATTCGACGAAATGATCGGAATGATAAGAACAAACACAGTAAATACATTGTTCAAAATCGACTTGACGGAAAAAGTCGCACAAAAAGTTACGGAAGAAACAAAGGTTTCAAATATTCAGACAAATGCAAATGAAGTCGAATCAACACTAACTGGAACAATTTCAGATAACAACGCAGTAATCGCAAAACCAAAGGTCATAAAAGTATCAGCAAATTCCCCTACTTCGATCGATTCGGGTTCCGTAGTGGGATCATCTCACACCGGACAGATCATCTCAAACAAAGTCGGACGAAACGATCCATGTCCTTGCGGTAGCGGGAAAAAATACAAAAAATGCTGCGGAGCAAACGAGGCCTAAAAATTAGAGTTCAATAAAAGATTCGATTTGACTTTGAAATACCGGAGTAGCAATATGCCACACCAAGTAATTTCAACATGAACTCGTGAACCCAGGAACAGAACAAATAACAGAAAAACCATATCCAAGACTTCCAGAACAAGTAAAAGTCCCGGTTTTGAAAACGGGAAAAATCATTGGGATAGGAATGGAAAACAAAGTTCGTCCTTCAGTAGAACAAGTCATTAATAACGACGGAACGGTAACTGAAGGAGAACCATCGGTAGTCAAAATACCATTATTGTCAGTTCTTTGGAGATACAGAAAAGATATTGCACAAAGATGCAGAGATGCCATGGATAATGAAAAAATTCCACATTTACCTGTAGAATTACACGAGAAAGCAGTATTAATAGACGGAAAAAGCGGAAGAACAAGAGTACGAAAAAACGTCCAGGTCAGCTCATTCATAGAAAACATAGCCGATTGCACTGTGGATTATTCAATGTTAACGGATGAAGAAACAGGCCAAGACACAATAAATCAGGTTGTTAACATAATCCTTCAATCCAATGAAATGGCGAAAAAGAGAGATTTGGGACTCGATCCTTTTGGAATGGAAGCGATGATAAATATAGTAAATTCAATCCCACCGGCAATACTTCTTCACATAATTGAATTTCTACCTGATCCTATTAGAAATAGAATCAGACCACTTATAAGAGCCGACTTAATTAAAGTAAACAATCTTGTCCGTCACCAAGGTGAAGAAGAAGACAGACCAATCGTAAAATTAATAGATATAGGGGCATTGGAACTCGACGACCCTGTAGCAGGAGCACTATGGGTATTTTTATACGAACTTACAATGGCCGGACTCACAGAAATGACTCTTTGCGCAAACAGAGATCTGGCAAAAAAACTCGGCAGAGAACCCGATCAAAACGCAATTCGAAAATTAGGTAAATTAAAAGAAGAAAAGTACGATTCAAGACTATACCAGGTATTCGCAGAAATAATGATGAAGATTCTTCAGCCATATATGGACAAAAGTGTTGAAGAAAAAAGATACAACAAAGAATTCGATAAACTTCCGGTAGAGGAAAAAGTTCTTGCCAAACTATTATCAGTTCTGTTGGGATATTAATTTTTGGGATGAAAAGCTGGAATTTTCTCTGGATTTTTCCCTGAAAATCCTTATATTTGAGCCATGGATCAAACAAAAGCGCACAGAATAGAAATAAAAACGATAGTTAATGACATGCGCTCTTTAGTTCGTTTAAAGAAAATCAAAGCCCTGGGGTTTGCTGACAAAATTGAGAGTTGCAAAGTTTTGGAGGTTTACACAGTTGAAAAACATCTCACTCAGAACGAACTGGAATCTGTTGCGAACGCTTTGGCAAATACAGTTTCTCAAAGATACAACATCGACACTCCGGAAACCGAGACTCCTTTCGATTTCGCGATCGAAGTTGGATTCTTGCCTGGAGTTACAGACAACGTCGGGACTACAGCACGCGAAACAATCGAAGATGTATTGAAGACAAAATTAGATATAAATCACGAAGGAGTTTACTACTCTACCCTACTTTTAATTAAAGGAGTCGAGAATGATTTCGGGCCGGTTTTAAAAGAAACTGATGCACAAATTATCGCAGAATCTCTCTATAATAATCTGATTGAATACGCAAAAATTAAATCACACGATAAATATATTTCGGATAAAGGAATGGGAATCACAGTACCACGCGTACATTTACAAGAAGGCGTTGAAGTAACTCCTATAGATATACTTTCAATGACGGATGAAGAGCTTGTTGAACTTGGAAAAAAAGGCATCAAGAATACGGACGGTACATTCAGAGGACCTCTCGCACTGGATTTGGACTACTTACACACAATTCGTGATTATTACAAAAAGGAAGGTCGCATTCCAAACGACATTGAATTAGAATCAATCGCACAGACGTGGTCTGAACACTGCAAACACACGATCTTCGCCGCAGGACTGGACGAAAACGCATCCGAAACAAGCGAAAGACTTCCAGACGGCTTATATAAGGGATTAATTAAGAAAGCCACAAACTTGATCCGTGCACAAAAAGGAGAAAAAGATTTCTGTGTTTCGGTATTCAAAGACAATTCCGGCGGAATTATTTTCGATGAAAACTGGGTAATCACAGACAAAGCCGAGACACACAACTCCCCTTCCGCACTCGACCCGTTTGGAGGCGCTATAACAGGTATAGTTGGAGTAAATCGTGATACAATCGGATTCGGAAAAGGAGCAAAACCAATAGTAAATAAATACGGATTCTGCTTCGCGGATCCGGATGACAAAGAGCCTATTTACCGAGACAGCAAGCTAAATAATCCGGCACTACTTCCACGCAAAATAATAGACGGCGTTGTCGCCGGAGTAAACGCAGGAGGCAACTGTTCAGGTATCCCGACCACACAAGGCTGGCAATATTTTGACGATAGATACAAAGGAAAACCTTTGGTATTCGTAGGAACTGTAGGACTAATTCCAAAGTATATAAATGGCAAACCAAGCTGGGAAAAAGAAGCTAAATCTGGCGACGCTATCGTAGTCCTAGGAGGACGCGTAGGCCAAGACGGCATTCACGGAGCAACGTTTTCATCAGAAGCATTAGACGAAGGCTCACCTGCTACAGCTGTACAAATTGGCGATCCGATCACGCAGAAAAAAGCATCCGACGCTATCGTAAAAGAAATTCGACAACAAGAATTATATAGTTCCATCACGGACTGCGGAGCAGGAGGCATCTCATGCTCTATCTCAGAAATGGCACGCGAATGCGGAGGATGTGAAATATGGCTAGACAAAGTTCCATTAAAATATCCAAATCTCGAACCATGGAAAATATGGATTTCAGAATCTCAAGAACGCATGACATTATCGGTCCCTGAAGCAAATGTGGAAAAACTTTTCGACACATTGCGACGCCGCGGAGTCGAAGCGACTGTCGTAGGAAAATTTAACAACTCGGGCCGATGCATAGTCAAAATGCACGAAAAAACAATCATGGATATTGACCTTGAATTTCTCCACGAAGGTCTTCCAAAAAAACACTTAAATACACTCTACACAAAGCCGAAACTCGAAGATCCACATTTTACTAGCGAACACATAAAAGTTTCATTACCAAAAATATTATCTCGTAAAAATATTTGCGGATATGATTACATATCACATCAATACGACCACATGGTTCAAGCCATGACCGCAGTTTATCCTCTTCAGGGAAAAGGCCAAGTCAACGGCACAGCTTCAGCAGTCACTCCAGTCTTAGGAAGCAAACGCGGAATTATAATGTCACAAGGAATTAATCCACGATATTCAGATCTCGACACATACCACATGTCAGCATGCGCAATCGATACGGCAATCCGCAACGCAGTTGCACTCGGCGCGGACATAGACTACATGGCATTGATGGATAATTTCTGCTGGTGCAGTTCGGATGAAGAAGAACGCTTAGGACAATTAAAATCTGCCGTTAAAGCATGTTACGACTACGCTGTTGAATATGGAACACCTTTTATTTCAGGGAAAGATTCAATGTTCAATGATTTCAAAGGTTACGACAAAAACGGAAACCCGATAAAAATTTCAATCCCACCAACACTACTCATCTCTTCATTATCAGTCGTCGAAGATATCAGTAAAGCAGTAACGATCGATCCAAAAAACGAAGGCGATTTAATTTACATACTGGGTCAAACAAAAGATGAATTAGGTGGAAGTGAATACTACTCATCAATCGACAAAGATTTCATAGGAGGCAACGTGCCTCAAGTAGATTCGGCCAAAGCCAAAAAATTGTATCGCATATTCCGCGACGCAATAAATGAAGAATTGATAGCTTCATCATTTAGCATCTCGCTCGGAGGCCTCGGAGTTGCATTGGCAAAAAAATCAATAGCTGGCCAATTAGGGCTTGAAATAGACCTTGAGAGAATTCCAACCGATGGACCTTTGACGCCGGACACATTACTCTACTCCGAGACACAAAGCAGAATTCTCGTCACAATAAACCCATCAAAAAAAGAAAAATTCGAAGAATTTTTCGCCCCATTCCTAAATTCAAACGAAGCAGGCCTCATCGGCCAAGTCATAGCAGGTCCCAGTTTAATTATCCGCAAAGGAGAAGAAAATATCGCAAATTTAAGCATACAAGAATTGGAAGAATCATACAGAAAGCCATTTAAAAATTACTAATGCACCCAAAAGTTCTCGTCATCACAGGATATGGAATAAATTGCGAAGAAGAAATCGCTTATGTTTTTAATAAAGTCGGTAGCCAAGCTGAAATAGTACACATCAACGACTTGATCGACGGATACAAAAAAATGTCTGACTACCAAATTCTCGCAATCCCGGGAGGATTTTCATATGGAGATGACACTGGGGCCGGAAACGCACTTTCAAACAGAATAAGAAATCATTTAAACGACCAAATACTCTCATTCGCACAAGAAGACAAGCTCGCGATAGGCATTTGCAATGGTTTCCAAATGATCACGAATCTCGGCCTAGTACCAGCGACTCGCAACCAATACGGCAAACGCGAAGTCGTACTCATGTGGAACAATACAGCGAGATACGAATGCAGATGGATCCACGTAAAAAACACATCAAAGAAATGTGTATGGACTCGCGATATAGATACGATACTTCTCCCTGTCGCACATGGTGAAGGTAATTTTTATGCAGAACCAGAAGTCCTTACAGAAATGCGCGAAAACGACCAGATCGTATTCAAATATGTTAAAAAAGACGGAACTCCGGCAAATGGAGAATTCCCATATAGCCCGAACGGCGCACTAGAAGACATCGCCGCCATCACAGACCCAAGTGGCCGTCTGTTTGGCCTCATGCCACACCCGGAACGTTACCATTCATTTATAAATCACCCGACTTGGACATTAGAAAAAGACCGTCTCACACGAGAAGGCAAACAACTTCCAAGTGAAGGTGAAGGTTTAAAAATATTCCGCAACGCAGTAGAATACTTCAAGTAATATGGAAATTCGCATTCAAAAAAATCCGGCAAAACTTTCAATACTTTCAAAAACAACTTTCATTCTCGTAGGAGTAATGCTGACTAGTCTTGTGTTTTCAGTGGGCATCAAACACCTCAATACATACGGGATTTATCTTGGATTATTACTAAGCATACCAGGCATTTATTTCGGATTCAAAAAAACAACTTCAAACAGCAAAACAAGAATGCTCGTATGGGGACTTTCAATAATGACAGCAATGCTAGTCATCTCCTATATCGTCTTTATAGTAAAAATCTCCACAATAGAAATATAGATAAAGTCGAATATAAAACCGCTATTCTTGGACATTTATCTTTCTCGGCTTCGCTCCATCCTGCGGTCCAATCACCCCATTTTGTTCGAGAAGATCTATCAATCTAGCCGCTCTTGCATAGCCTAATTTCAATCGTCTTTGAAGCAAAGAAGCCGAGGCTTTTTTGGTTTCAATTACCAGTTTATAAGCTTCTTCATACATCGAATCATCGCTCATCCCGGCCTTTGAATTCGGCACACCAACTAACTTCTTTGAAGCTGTTTCCGGAGAAGTAATATCGTCGTTATAGATAGGCTCATTAGTCAATTTAACAGCGTTTGTAACCTTCTCAATTTCTTTCGTTGAAGTGTAAACACCCTGAATACGGAATGGCTTACCCATGCCACTCGGCAAATACAACATATCACCTTTCCCTAGCAAATCTTCAGCACCGATTCCGTCCAAAATCGTGCGCGAATCGATAGATGAAGAAACAGCGCAAGCAATACGCGCAGGGATATTTGCCTTGATTAAACCGGTGATTACATCGACCGAAGGTCTCTGTGTAGCAACGATCAAATGAATTCCGACAGCACGCGCCATCTGAGCGATTCTACAGATGGAAGCCTCTACTTCTTTTCCAGACGCCATCATGAGATCAGCCAATTCATCTATCACAACAACTATTTTCGGAAGCTTGTTTGGGACCTTATCATCAGCATTATATTCAATGATATTTCTATGTCGCGCCTCGCTCAAAACTTGATATCTACGAGTCATCTCAGCTACGACCCAACGCAAACTGATTGCAGCCTTATCCGGCTCTTTAATTACAGGCGTCAACAAATACGGAATAGCATTATAGTAGGCCAACTCAACTCTCTTCGGATCGATCAAAATCATCTTCAATTCCTCAGGAGTGTTTTGATACAAAAGTGAAAGCAAAAATGCGTTCATACAAACCGACTTACCACTACCAGTCGCACCAGCAATAAGTAAATGAGGCATACTCTCAAGATCCGCAACTATAGGATTTCCGGCAACATCACGTCCGAGTGGCAATCGTAATTTCGAATTCACCATATCAAAAGCATCACTCTCAAGAATTTCACGTAAATGCACATTCGCACGATGATCATTCGGTACTTCAATACCAACCAAACTCTTCCCGGGAATCGGAGCTTCGATACGAATCGCCTTAGCAGCCAACGCCATCGCGATGTCATTTTTCAAAGTAGTAATTTTCGACAACTTCACGGCTTCATCCGGCTTCAAAGTATATTGAATAACAGTAGGCCCTACATTCACCTCATGCATCACGACATCAATTCCAAATTGCTCCAGTTTTGCTTTAATTTTCTCCGCATTGTCTTTCAAGAAATTATCATCGGCATGAATTTTAATTTTCTCGGAATTCAACAAGTCCAAAGAAGGATATTCCCACTCAATCATATCTTCAGCATTTTCCATTTCTTTCCTCTTGGCCAAGGCGACAGCCTCGGCCTCTTTGTCCGCCTCCGCCATTTCCGCAGCATTTTCAGCTTTTTCATTTTTATCTCCAGCTAATTTAGCGGCGATTTTTTCGCGAGCTTCTTTGTCCGGATCTTCGGCTTCATCTTCGCCGGTTTCCACATTGATAGCCCTTCTTATCATCAATTCAGGCTCAGCTCCTTTTTTACTAAAAATCCTACCAAGAATCCCTGGAGAATCCTCTTCCTCTTCAACAACTTTCCTTGATGATTTTTTAGCATCTTTTTCAACTTCGATTGAAATTTTCGGCACAACACCTTTCACGGTATCTTTTAAAGAAATCTCAAAAGTTAACAATACAGAAATCAAGAAAACTCCGACAAAAACAGTGCCAGTACCTATATTTCCTATACTCAAAACCTCTCGTAATAGAAAATTGGTAACAAATCCTACATACCCGCCATGACTACCACTTTTCGCATATTCCAAAATACTTTCAATAGGAACAGACATATGCAAAATTCCCAACACCGCAACCATAAACAAAACCATTCCAAAAACCCTACTCGTCCCAAAAGTGATTTTTTTTGAAACAAAAATCATAAACCCGGCAATCGCAAACAAAGCAGGAATTATATAAATCCCCCATCCTATCACGGGCCTCAACAAACTCACCCACAAATCCCCCACAATCCCAAAAGCCCCCTGCAAACTCAATACCGTAACAGCAGTAAAAACCAGCATTGATACAGCCCAAATCTCACGAGCAACATGCTTCTTCACTTTGATGGAAATAGAAGCCTTCCTCCTTCTCCTTTTAGCAGTAGACTTAAACACCGCAATTCTGTTTCCTCTGCGAGTAGCTCGAAGTCTTCTATACAGAAGTCTATTTTCCATAGGTATATTAATAAGAGGGGTGAAAATTCAACGTACATAAATATATCCAAGAAGATCAAATCTGGCAACCTGGAATAAACCAAACAACAAATTAGCTAAAAATCTACCAAACCTTCTTCTCAGGACGAAACGTCCAATATCTATTACCAAGATAATTCCACAAAAACACGACAACCGAAGCCAAGATTTTGGCATACACGTACCAAATTCCAACAGAATGCACAAAGAAATACATTGCAAAAGAGTTCAGCCACAACCCAACAACAGACAACGCAATAAATTTCAGAAACCTTTTATGCCAACCAAAAGAGGTATGGTGCTTAAAAGTCCAAAATCTATTAAAAATATAGTTATTTAAAACCGCCAAAGAAAAAGACAAAATAGACGCCCTCACTACAGGCAACCCGGCAAAATCAACAAAAACATACAAGGACCCAACATCCACCAAAGTTCCAACAATACCAACTGCAGAATATTTCAGAAACTGCTTCATGTAAGCAACTATAATAGACGCCTTGCTTCTGATCAAGTAAGTGGCTATCATAAAGCCCGATTTTAAAAGAAATTATATGGTTCGCACACGTTTCGCCCCATCACCAACAGGATACCTACACGTAGGAGGACTTCGCACAGCCCTATACTGTTATCTATTCGCCAGAGCTAACGGAGGTAAATTTTTATTACGCATTGAAGACACAGATCAGGAGAGATACGTAGAAGGAGCGGTTGAAAATTTAATACGAACGCTGGATTGGGTCGGACTGAAGAGCGATGAAGGACCATATTTGAATGAAAAAGGTGAAGTTCAGCAGCAAGGCGATTTTGGCCCATACAT
>DAONBD010000001.1:0-21395 GCA_035401345.1 Candidatus Altimarinota bacterium | reverse complement strand
TGGAAAAAAATCTATATGTCCTTCCCTTAATCGTTGGACTTCTCACTTTTATCCAAATGAAACTCTCAATGCAGACAAATAAACCAAAAGACGGAGAGAAGAAGAAAACAAATGAAATGGCCATGACTAACAACATTATGTCATATTTTATGCCTGTAATGGTTGCGGTTTTCACGGTTTCTCTTCCGGCAGCCGTAGGTATTTACTGGGGAACTTCAACTCTATATGGCGTAATTCAACAAATTTTTGTTAATAGATCAAAAGTTAGCAAAGACAAAACAGACAATGATGATGTAAAGGTAAAAGTGATTGAAAAGAAATAATTTCCTAACTTAAAATACAATGAAAACATCAGCTATCATCAAAGAAACTCTCGAAGAGCTGTTAATCAAAATCGGCGTTCAATTCAACTCGGTTGAAGTCGAAGAAAAAGAAGAAAATGTGTATTTTGCAAACGTAAATTCAGACGAAGCGAACACATTAATAGGACATCACGGCTCAACGATATACGCAATTCAACACATATTAAAAATTCTATGCTGGGCAAAAACCAAAAAAACGGAAGAATTCAATATAGTACTTGACGTAGGCAATTACAGAAAAAAACAGGAAGAAAGCGTTATAAACTTAGCAGAAAGAAAAGTGGAATTCGTACGCAAAACACGCCGCGCACAGAGCCTGCCTCCTATGTCTCCTTATTTTAGAAGAGTTGTACATATGTACTTAAATCAAGAACAATTCGACGACATCACGACAGAAAGCCGTGGTGAAGGCGATTCACGCCACATAATAATTCAAAAGAAAGCATAATATGCCAAAGTTTCTTAGACATTTAAACCTAGCTCTAGTGGGCTTTGCAATGAGCTTTGCTTTTGCAATATACGCAGAGTTGCCGGCGCTCGCGGAAGAGATTGAATTACAACAAATAACATTCTCGGACTTAAAAGAGGAGAACATGAATTACGTGCCGATACTATCAATCGCAAGAGAGGGATATATAAACGGCTACGACGACGGAACTTTTCAATCATGGAAAGAAATTAACAGAGCAGAAGCATTGAAAATCACAATGAAATTTTTACAAATATTCGATGAGAACAAAAATCCTCCAGCAGAAAAACCATTCAAAGATGTAGAAATAGACGCATGGTATGCACCATACATTCAGCAAGCAAAAGACAAGGGTATCGCAAATGGATATGAAGATGGAACTTTTAGACCGGAAGAACAAATCTCATTGGCGGAAGCATTAAAATTAATAATAGAATCAATAGAAAGCTACGGAGGACGAACTCCAACAGAAGATCCATTTGCAGACGTTCCAATGACAGCTTGGTTTGCGCAATATGCGGAATTCGCAAAAGAACGTGAAATGGTTAATATCACGCCTGAAAACAAAATCAATCCGGAAGAATTATTGACCAGAGGACAATTTTCCGCACTCATATACAAGCTCCAAGAAACAAGCAAGGGATCTCATTTTGGGAAAGCTACATTTTATGGAGCGGCAGTCCAGGGATCCGGAACTGCATCAGGAGAAATCTTTGATATGAACCAATTCACAGCGGCACACAAAACATTACCTTTTGGAACAGTCGTGGAAGTTAAGAATTTAGCAAATGGGAAAACAGTACAAGTAAGAATTACAGATAGAGGCCCGTACGGTCCAGGCAGAGTCTTAGATTTAACATCAGGAGCTTTTAAAGAGATTTCAGAATTGCACAGAGGAGTGATTAATGTAGAATACAAAGTCGTAGAGCCAGAAATCGTTGATACAGAAAACGAAACAAATCCATCAGAATGAAAAAAAAAGACACACTAAAAAAAGAAGTAGACAAAACAGTTACGCTGTTAATAATTACGCTAGGCATATTAATAGTTGCTTTATCAGTGGTTTTTTTATTAACAACAGGTAAAAAAGCGGAACTTGGATATAGGCTGCAACAAGCAAGAGAAATTAACGAAGATTTAAAAGACATTTCACAGCTTTTAAAAGCACAAGTAACAAACGCATCAACATCCGAAGAATTAGAAGTTAACAGCAAGAAACAGGAAATGCTATCACCAGATACGGTTTCAACAAAATACCTCCTCCCAAGCGATAATAATTAGTTGAGTCCGGGACTTAAGATTAAGGGGTAACCGAGTTCGGGACTTAAACTAAATTTCACCTTGAATTATCACCCTCTTCAAGTTAAAATTCCCGCGTCCAATCTTTAAGGGGCCATCGTCTAGTGGTCAGGACAACAGGTTTTCATCCTGTAAACCGGGGTTCGATTCCCCGTGGCCCTACCAAGTTAGTAGCGAGAAATGCGATTCGAAGCGAAGGTAAACTCGCATGTTTGCCGTAACGCAGAAAAACTTTCAAGAAAAATACCCCTGATTTTTCATAGAAAGTTTAGCATTTCCCTACTGTAATAATAACAAGCTAGATACAACCAACCCAGCCGTCTCACTTCTCAAGATCCTTTTTCCCAAATTCACCCCCACAAAACCAGCATCAAGAGCAGCCTGAACCTCCTCGTCAGTAAATCCACCCTCAGGCCCAATAAAAAGATTTATTTTTTTCGCATTTTTAAATTCAGCGTCACTTACAAAATCCTTCAACGACTTCTCAGCCTTAGGATCTGCAATCACACACAGCTCTCGTTTCGCAATCAAATCTTTCACATTCGCAGCTTTTTTGCATACGCCTTTCAAAATATCTTTAAATTTCACAACCTCTCCCAACACAGGAACAACTCCCCTTCCGCTTTGCTCAGCAGCTTCCTTCAAAATTCTTTCCATCCTGTCGACCTTTCCTACGACTGGCCTCTCGCACCTAGCCGAAACCAACGGCACAAATTCACTTACACCAACCTCAGTCCCCTTCTGCAAAACCCATTCAAACTTCTCCATATTTTTCAAAAGACTTTGGTACAAACAAACCCGCACATATGGCTCGGCATCATTCCTACGCTTTTTCAAAACTTTTCCACTCACCTGTCTCTTAACAACATCAGTCAAAACCACCACCCACTCATCTCCGCTCCCATCCAACAAAACGACTTCATCTCCAGGTTTAAATCTCAAAACATTAAACATTTGATGAACAAGATCGCCAGAAACAATCACAAAATCCTTTAACCCAATTTTGTCCTCATTTGTAATAAAAAATCTGTGCATACCAACTCTTTTAAGAAATTTACTTTTAACACCACATAATCTAAACTGGAAAATTGTTTTAAACAACAACAAATGACCTGGAAAGTTTTATCAAAAAAAACATTAATAAAAAACGAGTTTTTCACGTTGGAAGAAGAGAAGTGTCGTAAACACAATGGTGAGATTGCGGAAAAATATTACTCAATGAAAAAACCGGATTCGGTCGTAATAGTCGCAATAACCAAAACAAAAAAAATCATTCTTATACAACAATACAGACATCCAATCCGCTCAATAAAATACGAAGTCCCTGCAGGATACGTCGAAAAAACAGACAAAAACTTAATTGAATCGGCAAAACGCGAGCTACTGGAGGAAACCGGCTACAAGCCAAAAAAACTAATTAAACTTGGGAAAACATTCGCATTAAGTGGCTTCCTCACGAACACGGTCCACTTCTTTCTCGCACTGGATTGTGAAAAAATTGACACACAGCATCTGGACAAAGACGAGGAGATTGATGTAAAAGAGACAACGTTAAAAATCGTCTTAACCCTAGTAAACAAGTCGGATATAATGGACATGGGATCGGTGACGGCAATCCTGATGGCAAAAGAATATATAACAAAACATAAACTCATTTAAAATTTTATGAAAAGAATTTATTTAGATCACGCGGCCACCACATATGTAGATAAAAAAATTTTAGAGGCAATGATGCCTTATTTCAGTGAAGATTTCGGCAATCCGAATTCTATTTACACCTCGGGACGCAAAGCCAAAGACGCCGTCGAAAAAAGCCGTGCAACAATAACTCGAATTTTAAATTGTGGATTTGATGAATTGATTTTCACAGGAAGTGGCACGGAAAGCGATAATCTCGCTATCTTCGGAGCGGTTTACAAGTTGCAAAAGCTTCTCGGAAAACAACCACAAGAATTACACATAATCACATCTAGCGTCGAACACCATGCGGTTTTGGAACCATTTTTAAAGTTAAAAAAAGGAAAATTCGATGTTACTATTCTCCCAGCAGATAAATACGGACAAATCACTGCAGAAGCGCTAAAAGCTGCGATGAAACCAAATACAATTTTTGTTTCAATAATGTATGCAAACAACGAAATTGGCACAATAAATCCGGTGAAAGAATTGGCAAGCGTATGTCACGAACACAAGAATGAATTCAAAGAACCTATTCTGTTTCACACGGATGCATGCCAGGCAGCAGGAACTCTTTCAATAGACACTCAAGACCTCGGCGTAGATCTAATGACTATAAATGCCGGCAAAATTTACGGACCAAAAGGCATCGGCGCGCTCTTCAAAAAGAAGACGGTTCGCCTCGAGCCACAAATCATCGGCGGAGGCCAAGAAAACAACCTACGAAGCGGCACAGAAAACGTTCCAGCAATCGTAGGCTTCGCCAAAGCACTAGAATTAGCTCAAGCCAACAAGGACAAAGAAAACGCGCGCCTAAGCTCCCTACGCGACAAACTCATCAACGGCGTCCTTACAAAAATCCCCCGTTCGTTCCTCAACGGCCATCCAGTTTCTCGCCTCCCAAACAACGCAAACTTCCTAATATTAGACATCGAAGGAGAGGCATTACTTCTATATCTAGACGAACTTGGCGTCGAAGTCTCAACCGGCTCAGCATGCAACTCACGTTCACTCGAACCATCTCACGTCCTTCTTGCAACCGGCCTGCCAAAAACAGCCGTTCACGGCTCGGTACGCATGACATTCGGCCATTGCAACACTGAAAAAGATGTCGACTACGTACTGGAGCACCTACCAAAAATAGTAGAGAACTTAAGATCAATCTCTCCTGTAAGGATCGATGAAAAAGTAGTCACAAAAAGAAAATAAACAGCTACAACAAGTTCATTAAATTACATAGAAAATCGTACAAGGCCACATCTGAAATTTAACCACGTTCACCATGAAAAACATTCTTATGATAATAGCCCCAGAAGGCTACCAAGACGTTGAATACGGTGATCCAAAACAAATATTCCTAGAAAACGGGCACAAAGTAACAACCTCTTCAACAGAACAAGAAGCCTATGGTAAATTCGGTGGAATCACGAAAGTGGATATTTTATTACAAGATGTTAAACCGGAACACTATGACGCGATTGTATTTATAGGAGGCCCAGGCACCACAATATATTTCAGCAATCAAATAGCCCTTTCACTAGCCCGTTCATTTGCAGAATCCGGAAAAATCACAGCCGCTATCTGCGCAGCCCCAGGCATCCTAGCTAACGCCGGAATCCTCGCAGACAAAACAGTGACTTCTCATCCAGCTGTAGCGGATATTGTTAGTCCACGCTGTGCTAAATACACAGCCACTGATATCGAGCAAGACGGGAAAATCATAACTGCAAACGGGCCTGCGGCAGCCAAAAATTTTGCCAAAGTTATAGTAAAAAATCTTTAGAGGAAAACCGTCAACTTGATTTCCCAAACTTCCTCTTTTTTTCGTATTTTTTTTTGATAATATAGGAGGCACCACAAAATATTGTGTCAGTAATGAGAATTAAACACAATATATAGTGTCCCCTTCATTCCTGCGAAAATTCAAATAAACATCATCCTTAACCTATATTTCCCATGTCTCCAATCAAAAAAGTAAAAAAACGCGACGGCCGTATAGTAGATTTTGACCAAGCAAAAATTACCGAAGCCATTTGGAAAGCTGCCCAATCGGTTGGAGGAGAAGATTATTCATTAGCGGAACAAATTTCAAATCAAATCACTGCAGTATTAGAAGTTTTCTTCAAAGACGAATCACAAGTTCCTACAGTTGAACAAGTTCAAGACTTAGTTGAAAAAATTCTTATTGAAGGAGGACATGCAAAAACGGCCAAATCATACATCATATATAGACAAAAACGCGCTGACGAAAGAGAAAGAAAGGAATTGATGTTCGGAGTTGGAGGTGCAGAGAAAACATTACAATTTTCAGACAATGCACTACAAGTACTAAAAAAACGCTATCTTCTTCGTGACGACAAAGGAGAAATCAAAGAAACTCCTGAAGATTTAGTTCACAGAGTTGCCCACGCTATCGCAGAACCAGACAAAAATTACAAATCAGGAAACATAGAGGAAACAGAAGAGAAATTCTTCAAAATGATGAAAGATCTAGAGTTTTTGCCAAACTCACCTACCCTCATGAACGCGGGCACGGAAATCGGGCAACTATCAGCATGTTTCGTAATCCCGGTAGAGGATTCAATGGAAGGGATTTTCACTTCTCTTAAGAACGCTGCCTTGATCCACAAATCAGGTGGCGGGACGGGTTTTTCCTTCTCACGCCTACGCCCTTCAAACGACATGGTCCATTCAACGACCGGCGTTTCATCAGGGCCAATTTCCTTTATGAAAGTGTTTGACGCTGCGACGGAGGTTATCAAGCAAGGAGGTAAACGTCGCGGCGCAAACATGGGAATCCTACGTGTAGATCATCCGGATATCATGGATTTCATCAACATGAAAGCAGACATGAAAACTCTTCAGAACTTCAATATTTCTGTAGCAATCACAGATAAATTCATGGAAGCACTCGAGAACAACACAGACTATGAATTGATAAATCCACGCGACAAAAAACCTCTCAAAAAAATCCCTGCAAGAATGGTTTTTGATTTAATTATTGCAAACGCATGGAGAAATGGAGACCCGGGAGTTTTGTTCATAGATGAAATTAATAAAAAAAGCCCAGTAAAACACCTAGGAGAAATTGAAGCAACAAATCCTTGCGGAGAACAACCACTTTTACCATACGAGAGTTGCAATTTGGGCTCTATTAACCTCAATAAAGTAATCACAGCTAATGGAAAAGACATCGACTGGACAAAATTAGAGGAGATCACTTTCAACGCAGTTCATTTCCTAGACAATGTAATCGACGCAAACCACTACCCTATCCCAGAAATTGCTGACACATCACGCCGCACACGCAAAATAGGCCTCGGAATAATGGGCTTCGCAGACGTCCTGTATCAATTAGGAATTCCATACAACAGCGAAGAAGGCGTTCAAATGGGAGAAAAAATCATGGGTTTCGTGGACGAGAAATCTAAAGAAAAATCTATTCACTTAGCGATAGATCGTGGCACATTTCCTGCATGGGAAGGATCGCTCTACCATCAGAACAGTATCAAAATCCGCAATGCATGCACCACGACAGTCGCCCCAACAGGAACAATCGGAATGCTTGCAGATGCATCTACAGGGCTTGAGCCGAACTTCGCCATATCATTCATCAAGAACGTAATGGACGGCACAGAGCTCGTATATACGAACAAATATTTCGAAGCTGCAATGAAAGAAAAAGGACTTTATTCAAAAGAATTAATGGCTGAAATCGCAAAAGTCGGAACAATTCAAGGCTTCGAGGAAATTCCAGAAGAAATTCGCAAAGTATTCGTAGTATCACAAGACATTACTCCTGAATGGCACATCAAAATGCAGGCCGCATTCCAAAAACATGTCGACTCAAGCGTATCAAAAACAATCAACTTCCCTCACGAAGCATCTATTCGCGATGTCGAAACAACCTACATCACGGCTCATAAACTTCACTGTAAAGGCATCACTATTTACAGAGACGGAAGTCGCGACAATCAGGTTTTGAACATCGGCAAAGTTAATAAAAAAGAAACTTCGCCGGCGATAACAGAAGACCAAGAAGAAGGACAGGAAGTAAATATGTCACAACCAATCCAAAAAGAAGAACCTAAACCAATTCCTCAGGAAGTTATCCCACCACCTGTCGCATCAACAGAGCACAGACCTCACAGAGAACTTTCCAAAAAAGAAATCATGGCTGAGAAAAAATGCCCTGAATGCGGAAGTGATGTACAGATTGGAGAAGGCTGTTTGCTCTGCTTAAACTGCGGCTTCTCAGCTTGCACGGTTTAAGAAGCGTCCAAACAGGCCTTTGCAGGTTGACATTGTCGTATAATATGATAGATTACTACCTACCCTAGATCTAATTATTTAATAAGAGAAAAAGTGGGACTAGAAAATCTACAATACGAAGACAATCCAGAGCGTCCTCAGTCACCCCAAGACAGAGGTGAAACTTTGGATCCACAAACTTTAAAAGGAATGTCCGACCGAGAGCACGATCAGGTGGCATCAGGGAGAACAACTATTTTTGAGATAAGAAGAAACGCTCAAATGGCCCAAAAAGAAGCAAAAAATCTTCTTAACATGGCCACGACAAATAAAAGACTCACCCAAACTGAAGTCAAAAAATATGAAGGAATGCTCCGAGAATCGGAATCAAGTGCGGACAAAAGCAAAGACATTTTAGAGCAACTTCAAAGAAAAATAGCTGACATAGAAAGAACACGTTCAACAGACATGAATGCGGAAGTCTCACAAGACGATCCTGATTTATTAAAAGCATACGCAAAATACGATCAATTAGTGGAAGATAACGAAGATATTCTCGGAACAAATCAGGTCCAAGCATACAAAGAATGGATTCGCCAACAAAAGCTAAACATACCAACTCTTCAAGATCTAACAGTCAAATTTCTTCAAGGAGAACGCCCTCCTCGTGTGAAGGCCCTCGAGAAATTAACCGATTTAATGAAAAAATACGACGTCGATCCTTTGGACGTGAAGTATATAAAAGAAGAAGGACTTTCCGAACGTAGAGAATTTGCCAAACAAATAGAAGCTGGAGAAAAACATTTCCAGAAAATGGGCGGAATGAAAGATGAATTATATTCAAAAGAAGCCGAGAAAAAGATAATGGGGAAATTGTGCAGAGCCGAAACCCCACAAGAACAGAAACAAATATTGGATAATCTGGCGGGACTATCACGCGAAGAAGCAAAAGGATATACCACTCTAAAAGCCGCTGTCCAAGGCCAAAAGATAAGCCAGAAGTCGATGGAGAATATTACAAGTTACTATAAAGATTTAGACTCTGTAGAAAAACGCTCAGACAATTTAAAACTATGGGAAAGTTTTGTACAAGCGGAAGCAAAACTCACAGACAAACTACAAGACGTCTTCAACAAAGAGCCGGCAAACAAAGAAGGTTTCGCAATAGCATTCAAGATGTTTAAAGACATGGATTACGCAGGAAAAGAAGAGTTTATAAAAAAACAACAAGAAACTCGCGAACAAGAAAGAGACCAAGAACAAGAGAATAAAAAATTAACAGTCGATGCTTTTAAACATGCATGCACTCAAGCCGTAATGAAAAAAACAATATCGGCTTCAACAGAAAAAAATTATCACGACTGGATAGAAAAAAACTCCAAAGACAAATCATACGCGGAAGTAAAAAAATTCTACGAGACACTTACGTCCAACACGCCAAACGAACAGTACAAAAACTTAAAAGCATACGAAAAGAGAAGAGAAAAATTCCAAGAAGATGTGACAAAATTAAAAGAATTAAATCCAACAATAACAGAAGATAAAATCACTGACTGGGAAAATAAATACGACAAAGAAGGATGGAAAAAAAGAGAAGAAGTTCACAAAGAATTAAAAGCTGAAATCAAAAAAGCACAAGAATCACGCATGGGAAGACTCGGCAAATTAAACCCAAAACTTTTAAAAAAATTAAAAGAAGGAGGTGAAGAGGATCTACAAGCAATCCAAAACAAAGAAACTGCATTAGCAGCAATACAGGATTTAATGGACCTCAAAGCATATGGCACAGCCATGAAGCACTGTATAAAACTTTTGAGGATTAATCCTGCAGATGAAGACGTTCTGGCAACGATGGAAGAATTAGCCGAGTTAGCAGATCAAAACAAAGTTGCAGCGGATCAAAAACAAGAACAAGATATTTACAATCAATATTCAGACATAGCCAAGCATACAATCGTCAGTGACACGGAAATATCGGCAGAAGCAAAAGAAATTCAATCACAAGAAATAGGACTGGAATTAGCCAGAAAAGATCAATCAAAAAAACAATCATTGTCAGCCAAGGACAGGAATAAAAGAGAAGTTTTGGATGCGGTAAAACACGATTCTGTCCTAACTGAAATGGCAGAGGATTACATGGACAACACGGACGATTCAAAAATCTTGGATGCACAAACATTAGGTGGAAAAGATGTAATACAGGTAGATTTTCAACGAGTAAGAAATGCCGAAGAAAAAACAAAATTAAGACGACAAATATATACCGAACAAGTAAAAGCCGACAAACATGGTGGACTTCATCACGGATCAACAGCAGTTGAATTCAAAGACATTCACACACAAAGAGTGCTGGATGCACGCGAAGGGAAAGGGGCAGATTTAGCTCAACAAAAAGACAAAGAAGCCCTTTCCAAAAAAATTGCAAAAAAAGTAGCGGCAGCAACTTCTATAAAAGGTGCCGATGAAAACACTGGCCACTTAAAACTAGCCAGAGAAGCGGCACTTGATGAAATTAATAAAAAAGCCCATACTAGGATCGAAACAATGGCTAAAGCCGCTTAATAAATGCTTTATACCCTCAAACTAGCACTGGCAATTTTTGGCGTCATATTCGCGTCTTTTATAACCATTGCGTTATTAACATCATACTCGGTAGCAATATTTGGAGGTGGACCTTTTTTACCAACTCCAAAAAAAGCGGTAAAAAAAATATTTAAAGAAATCGGAGTAAAAAAAGGAGATATTTTATATGACATTGGCGCTGGAGACGGAAGATTCTTACATTACGCAGAGAAATTATATGGAGCAAAAGCAATCGGATTCGAAATAGATCCTTTTGTCTTTTTTATGGGAAAATTAAAACAATGGATTTTCGGATGGAAAGGAAAATTAATAAGATCTAATTTCAGACACTATGATCTTTCAGATGCGAATATTGTAATATGCTATATGTTACCAAACACTCTCATTGAATATCAAAAAAAATTCGATAAAGAATTAAAGAGAGGCACATTGGTAGCGTCATACACATTTCATATTGGATCATGGAAACCAATAAAAATTATTGAAAAAGATACGAAAGCAGGTATTAAAAAAATCTTCATCTACAAAGTTACAAAAAAATCAAAGAAACGCATTACAAAAAAAAGAATCTCCAAAAGAACATAATTCAAAAAAGCCACGGGCTTGAAAACAAGCCCAACAAAAGAAAGCAGCATCGACAGAGGAATAAAAGGCAAAACTGCGATATTTGAAAATGGTGCAATCCAAGAGACAAAACCAAAATTTTTCAAAATAATCGGCATGGTAAAAATTTGTGCGGCAAGAGTAACAGATAAATTTTCTTGAATAATTTTCAAATTAACAAATTTCAAAAAATTTTTTATCAAGGGCGAAAGATAAACAATGCCTATAGTTGCAAGAAAAGATAATTGAAAAGAAACGTCGTATATTAAAATCTTAGGACTCCACAAAGCCATAAAAAATGCGGCCACAGAAACAGCGTAAGGAAAAACAATTCCACGACCAAAATAAACACCAATCAAATTCAAAATACCCATGATTCCTGCGCGCACCACACTACTTCCCGCCCCAACGAAAACAACAAACACAAAAACAAAAATCACGCTTGCGACAACTTTCTTTTTCCTCGACAAAAACCCAAACATCAAAGAGACCGAAGCGATAATTATCGAAATATTATATCCGGAAATAGCAACAACATGTGTGACTCCTATACGAGTAAACATAGAGTTGATTTCTTCGGGAATAGACGATCTCTCCCCTATCAAAATCCCAGCAACAAAAGACGCGAAAGGCTCAGGATATTGGGAATTCAATCTAACTAAAAAATAATTTCTCCAAGCATAGATTGTTTTGAGAAATACGTTTCCGCAATATCCATTCAGACTAACGTACGCATCATTTGAGATACCAACTATGCCTTTCATTTTCAAATATTCTTCATAATCAAAATTATCAAATTTTTCGGCTCTGTTAATAAAGGCTACTACACTTAATTCATCTCCATATTTATAAGCCGGATACAAAGGTAATTTTAAAAGGACGTCCCCTAATCCATCAATACGAACAACAACCTTTTGTTTACCATTAATAAATTCCGGAGGACCCACTATACAAGCTACAAATTTTCTTTCGGAAACAGGTAAAATTTTATTTACAGCAATACTATAATTAACCTCATTCAAAACAACTCGTAAAACACCGAAAAACAATCCAATAAAAAACATAATCACAGCAACCACAAAATCGGAATAATTATCTTTGTTAAAACCCTTAAACAAAACGCGAAAGAACGAGCCCCCAAGAATCAAAACGGCTACAGTCCAAAACAATTCAGGTTTGATAACAATAGCTGCAACAGCGCAACCAAATAAAAATCCAAGAATAAAAAGAAAAGGCTTGTATTTGAACATAACGACACAATACAAGCCCAATCTTAAATTTTTCTTAAACTAAACTAAGTTTTTTTATAAAAAAACTTAAACAGAAACATCAGAAGTCATCCCACTTCCCAAAAACGATCCCAAAAATTTACCAAGATCAAAAACTTCAAAATCAGTAGGGGTTTCCACATTAAAAGGCTTGTTTAAGTCAGTCAAAGATACAGACAAATTCATGGAATTGAACTGAGAAGCCTTGCTTTTCTTCGCATCCAACACGAGATCCATTTTCACCATTGTTTTAGAGTTCACATCAACGAAAATAGTCCCATTCACCACAGCATCCGTCAACATAGCTTTCACCTCTTTTAGTCCGGCATCCTTTTCCTGCCCATCGAGTTTCGCCAATTCATAAACATATTTGTAAACACCGTTACCATCAACAACAAATGTATATTTATAAACATTCAATCCCTCCAAATTTTCAGCACTTTTATACTCTATATCGTCAAAGAATTTCGAAGACAAAATAAGATCTCTTTCTTTTTTACCCCTCTCGTCAAGTTTGTCGTAAGGAACTCCTATTCCCTCCATTTTTTGCACAGCCCCAACTTCTCCTAGATCAGCAGCACTGATTTTCCACCATTTCCCGACTAACCCTTTTAATCCATCAATAGGAAAATTCGGAACCTCAGGCAAAGCCAATAATTTTAAATAAATATCTTCCGTGAAAAATTTAGCTGAAAAATCAAATCTGTAATTCTCACTATTATCATCAACTTTTGCAACAACAGTGAATTCAGTGCCGGTTTTGGACGCGTCCTGGCCACTGACAGCCCCATTCAAAATCATATCTAAATTCACTTTGTTTTTCGTCTCCGGATCGGTTACTTCAGCCTTAAAATCAGCTTTATATTTAAAAGATTTAAGGTTGTAAACATTATAAATAGACTCTTGTAAAAGCTTCGAAGAATCAGGAACAGGCTCATCGGTTCCACATGCCGAAAATGCAAAAAGCGAAGCTAATGCAATCAAAGAAATAAAAATTTTCGATTTCATAAAAATGAAGTTAAGGGGTTTACTTGAATTGTAGAAAAGGATTGAATATTGTCAATTTTAAAGTAGAATAAAGCGCGCTATCATTCCAAAAAATGAACGACTTCAAAGTAAATAAAATTAATTCGAATTCCAAAAGGCTCAAGAAAATCTTGAGTGATGTTCAGGAAGAAAACAATCTTTTTTCAAAAGTAAGAAATCCTCCAAAAGTCAGTATTATTACAAAAAGCGGAATCAATTTATCCATTTTTATATCTCTGGCTATAATAGGGATTTTATGTTTTGCGATCATTAAAATTTTATCCGGGATGAATTTCAATACAGTACTCGTAGCTGCCGGTGAAAGTTTACAAAAAGACAACAACGACCACACAAACATATTGATAATGGGAACCGGAACAAAAGATCACGAAGGATCCGACCTCACAGACACAATCATTTCCGCATCATACGATCACAACAAAAAGACGATAACGATGATTTCGATCCCAAGAGATCTGCACGTAAAAGATCCGAAATTCAATTCAATGAGAATAAACGAACTCTATTTCATGGCGAACAGAGAGTTAAAAAATTCACCGGAAGCTCTAGAATACATGATAGAAAAAACAGAAGAACTCACAGGGTTGGAATATCAATATTATATAAAAATTAACTTCGACGGATTCAAAGAAATAATAGATAAACTCGGAGGAATTGATGTGAATGTAAAAACAGGAATTTACGATCCTTTTTACCCAAAAGGAGAAACAAGTCTTTATGAAATATTTTCAATACAACCGGGCCTACAACACATGGACGGAGAAACGGCTTTGAAGTATGCGAGAAGCAGAAAAACTTCATCGGATTTTGACAGATCAAACAGACAACAAGAAATCATCCTCGCAGTAAAAGATCAAACAATTAAAACCGCAGCAACTCTGAATATAGAAGCTTTGCAGGAATTGCTCGAAACAGCACAGAACAACATTGAAACAAATTTTTCGGTCAGAGAAATAATGTCAGCCGCAGGATTGATGGGAGATATTCCACGAGAACGAATTTATTCGAGATTATTACACGACAACCCTGTAGATTGCGGAGGATTTTTATATACACCATTATTGGAATTATACGGAGGTGCTTTCGTGTTAATTCCTGCCGGAGATCCATCCTACGTCACAAAATATTTTGATTTACTTACAAACGATCCGGAATATTTAAATGAAAATTTAAAAATTCAGATATTAAATGCTACAAAATTAAGCGGAGCGGCAGCGGAACAAAAACAAGTCCTACAACGCTATTGCATGAATATCACGAGATTCGGAAACGGACTTACTCAGGACAATTTGAATACAAAAATTTATTATAAAATGATCCCTCTTCCAAAAAAGAATCCAGATGATGAAATAAAATTTTACAAACCAAACACAGTTGAAATATTAAAAAAATACTTCTTCCCAACGGCAATAGAATCAACCGAAATCCCACAAGCATACAAAAACTTGGGATACGATCAAAGTGCTGACATTATCATAGAATTAGGCAGCGACTATACAAATTCAGACGGATACATGGAAGACGCGTTCTACGAATTATATGACCAAATATACAACCCAAACACAGTTCTCAGCACTGATCCCGCAGACACTACAACCACAAATCCAACAACCGAAACAATCCCCGCACAACCGTCCAAAACAGAATAAAACACTAAACTGACAACGCAACAATTCTTCCAATAAACAACTTCCAAATAACAAAATTTTTATCTATACTCGCGAAGTAATAAATAATTACTAACCGACCGATAATGCTATCAAGCATAATTGGGTTTTATATAGCGCAGTCACTACAGCCCATCTTACCGATGAATCCATCCACCGAAATTCCGGTAATGGAAAGTACGAGATTTGAGATAAACAAGTTGGATTTTACAAATTTCCTTTCGGTAAATCCGATGCCTACAAAGAAAACCGAATTCATAGCACCGGTAATCAATTCAGCAGCAGCAATTTCAATAGATGAAAAAACCGGCGCAGTACTTTATGAAAAAAACGCACATCAAAGCCGACAAATAGCTTCTCTCACAAAACTAATGACAGCAGTGATAATTCTGGAAGAAAACGATCCTGCGTCGATAGTAACAGTTCCAAAAATAGCGAACTACCAAGATGGATCACAGATGTTCCTGAGAACCGGCGAACAAATAACCGTAGAAAATTTACTATATGGCCTGATGATTAATTCCGCAAACGACGCAGCAATGGCACTGGCGGAATTCAACGCGGGCAGTGTAGAAAAATTTGTTGAAAAAATGAATAAAAAAGCTGAAGAACTCAACTTAAAAGAAACTCATTTTCAAAACCCGATAGGCCTAGATCACAGGCACAACTATTCTTCAGCATACGACATGGCAAACCTGGCTAGATACGTATATCAAAAAGATTTCATCCAAAAAGTCGCAATAATAAAAGAAATGGAGGTCAAATCAACCGACGAAAAAACCGTACACAAATTAAAAAGTACAAACAATCTACTGGATAGTTACCTAAAAATTAAAGGCCTAAAAACAGGCACAACAGACCAAGCCGGACAATGCCTCGCCGCAATAGCAAGTAACGACAACAACAACGAAATAATAACCGTAGTACTAGGAAGCCCTGCAAGATTCACTGAAAGCAAAGTCTTGATAGACTGGACATTTAGAGCATATACTTGGTAAAAATCAATCACTACAAAATTTTATGCACGATACAACAAAAGACCTACTTCTAATACTAGGATCAACACTTCTGGCATTCACTTTATCGCTAATACTCATCCCCTCTTTCACGAGATTTTTAATCAGACACAAGCTCGGAAAACAAATAAGAGAAGTAGCTTTATCAGGAGAAAAATCGTCCATATTTTCGGCACTACATTCAAAAAAACAAGGCACCCCGACAATGGGCGGAATTTTAATATGGGGCGTTTCATTATTGGTTGTGATGATATCCAGAGCACTATCCGCAATGGGAGTTTTCGACCGATCACTTCTCAATAGAAAAGAAACATGGATCCCAATATTTACGATGATAACAATCGGTCTTTTAGGAGCGATCGATGACTATTTGAACGTCAAAAATATAGGCAAAACAAAAGGTTTAAGTGCAAAATTTAAACTATTTTGGCTGACAGTATTTGCAGGCATGGGAGCGTACTGGTTCTATTTCAAGCTAGGCTTCGATTCCATTTCAATTCCTTTGATTGGATCCGTAGAAATAGGATGGTTATACATCCCGTTATTTATTTTTATAATTCTCGCCACAGCAAATTCTGTAAATTTTACAGATGGACTCGATGGACTCGCCAGCGGACTTTTAATTTTAGCATTCGGTGGATTCGGTGTAATAGCATACCTACACGGGATGTTGATATTATCGGCATTTTGCGGAGTCGTATCGGGATCTCTTATAGCTTTCCTTTGGTTTAATATACCACCAGCTCTTTTTTACATGGGAGACACAGGAGCACTAAGCCTGGGAGCATTACTCGGCGTTATAGCGATGTTAACAGACCAGGTGATAGTTCTTCCAATAATAGGATTTGTTTTTGTAATAGAGACGCTTTCCGTAATAATTCAACTCACTTCAAAAAAGTTATTCAAAAAGAAAGTATTCAAAATAGCTCCAATACACCATCACTATGAAGCAAAAGGATGGCCGGAAACAAAAGTTGTAATGAGGTTCTGGATTATAGGAGCCTTCACTACAGTATTGGGAGTCATTCTAAGTATTTCTACCTATTAAGATCTAACAACGGATCCAAAGGTTTTTCGGATACGCCCGTTCCAACGACAGGAACGCCGTATTGACCATCTCTTTGAGTTGGTTTTGTAACAGCGACACTTGTATCAGACGCACCTGAGGAACTTCCAGAAGAAAGTTCGGCTTCAAGATTGTTTGCTATAGGCTCAACAACAAGTTTCTCAACTTGGACAGCAACGACATCCACATCATCAAGATCGCCAGAGATCTGGGAAGTTTCTTGAATTGAAGACAGCACTTCTTTGTCATCTTTAATCGCATTCACAACAACAGAAGCCGTCTCTGATTTAAACTCATCCGGCAATAAAGTAACTTCTTCTTTGACTTCAGAAACAGTTTTTGCATAATCACCTATCGCTTGAGCGGCCATTTCCTTGTCACCAGATTCAACCAGATCCTGAGCCTCAGATAATTTCTGAGAAGCTTGAGATTGTTTCGCGACAGTCTTTTCCGCGTCAGTTGAAGCCGCAGCTAACTCAGCTTGAAACACATATTGTTTAGCAACATACATTGGAGAATCAGGTAAAACAGAATTCAAATCGTTCTGTCTATCTTTAATCATCTTTTTCAAATAAACATCCAATTCATCAGCATAAGTAACATCTCCGCTATCTCTTACAGCCTTTATCATTCCCTTGAATTCTTCAACTTTTGAAACATAGGATCCAAAAACTTTTTCAGCATCCTCAGCAGAAAGTTTTCCATCTTTTAACATAACCGCACCTTCTATGAATTTCATTTCAGCGCTCTCAAGATCAACTTTTTTATTTGAGACATCGTCAAAAGTGAAAAGTTTAATAACACCAGTCTTCA
This sequence comes from Candidatus Altimarinota bacterium, assembly GCA_035401345.1. GTDB lineage: Bacteria > Patescibacteriota > Gracilibacteria > UBA1369 > LOWO2-01-FULL-3 > DAONBD01. The sequence goes on along the minus strand of DAONBD010000001.1, from coordinate 3,274 downwards.
GATCCTTGAATGGATACAAAGGATTTTCAGGCAAAACACCTACAGAATTTTTTAAACTTTTTGCGGTCTCTTCCTCAACTTTTGCAATATGAACTTTGTCTTGATTCAAATTCTTTTCAACCCAAGAATCATCTTTTGGATCGGAAACAACATTCACGATTTCTTCTTTTTCAGAAGATTTTTGAACTATAGCCGCTTGTCCGGTTTTAACTTTTTTGTCAGATTTATCAGAAGTAGTCACATTAACAACACTACTATAAACCTCCACCTTAACTTCATTTTGATCGTTTGAAACATTAAATGCCGCTTTTTTAGCTGAAGCATAAATATCACCAGCCTTAACAGTAAAAGAAGAATCTCCATTAATTAAATTCAAAACTCTCGACCAAACCACTCCATCTTCAATATCTATAAGAACATCTCTCGCGGAAACACCTGCATCCATCCCCACTCCATCCAAAACAACACTAGTCCCCTCTCCTAGTCTGGCAACACTTCTATTAAAGAATTTAATACTCAGCGAAGAATCATTCTCTGTAACAACCTTATCGCCCTTCTCCAAAACCATATTCTGCTGAACATCCAAAATTTTATCATCTCTATAGACCACAGCAGCCCCGTTAACATCTTCTACATAAGTAAACGCATCAGCCGAAGCAACTTTTACATTTACAACGCTAAATCCAACTACGCCAAAAACAAAAACTCCCAAAGTCACAGCCCCGACAAACCTTCTTCCGTAAGAAAACAACTGTCCCCATACAAAAGACCTTCCGGAAGAAATATAAGACATAAGCCTTTCTTTCAACAAAACTTTTTGCAAATTTGAGATGGAAACATCTTCGGCGGAAGCCCTCACATAATCGATCACTTTTTCGTCTTGAGAGATTGATTTAACCAGAGAATTCTTCATTCGCGCCCTGGAATCACTCGACAAAACAGGGCTTTTCACCCCTCTCAAAAATTTCTCTAATTTTTCAATATCATCTGTCATAATAAGATTGCTTTTTCTGATTATGTAAACGGAAATTCCCAGCAAATGTTACAGCAAATCAACGCCAAATTCTTCGAGTTGAACTCTTAGTTCTTTTAAAGCTCTAAATTGCAAAATTCTCACGCTTCCTTCTCTTTTACCCAAAACTTTCGCGATTTCCTCATTGGAAAGCTCGTTAATAAACTTCAAAACAATAATTTGCCTATAATTTTTATGTATTTTGGACAATGCTTTTCTTAAGACTTCTGAATGGAAAACATCTTCGGTCATTTTTACAGGATTGTGTTCGCGCCTGTATTCTGGGATATTTTCATCCAGCTCAGAAACATCTCTATCTTTTGCACTTCTGTAGGAATCAACTATCAAATTGTGAGCAATTCGAAAAAGCCACGCTCCAAAACCTTTTTTCTTTGGTTTGTATTGGTAAATTTTTTCCCAGGCCTTCATAAAAACAGTTTCGGTGATGTCTTCAGCTTCCCCAGCCGGAACGCGGAAATAAACATATTTATAAATCTGATCGACATAGTGATCGTAAACACCCCCAAAAGCATCAACGTCACCGTTTTTAGCCCTTAATACAAGCTCTTCTATTTCATCATTCGTAAGAGAAAAAGGCTCACTATCAACCATATCTTTATGAACCTTGCGCACATTTTTAGAAGAAACTTTCTGATCAGAAACAGAGTCAGTCGAAATCTTCCCTCCAATATTTAAATACTTTGTTAATTTCATAAGCGCCCCGTAGAGGGAAATCTACTATAAAAACGCTGAAGAGTAAAGATATGTTACAGAAACATACCAATCGAATTCGAAATTATTTATACAAATCAGACTTTCCGGCACAAAGGAACGCCTCTCTCATCATCATCTTTAAATGATCTGCGATTGCGGCTTCGGCTTCCGAAAAATCAATCTGGCTCCATTCGTCTTCAAATAAATTCAAAACCTTCCTCAAAGGCCTTCCTAACTCATCAGCCTTCGCCTTCATTCTACTCAGTAATTCTTCCGGGAAATATCTGAACCAAATATCACTTAAAGCCGTAGCATAATTAAATTTACGAGCACCTGATTTCACACAATCACGAAAATTCTCAGGGAACAAACCACTTCCGCCATGCATTACTCCATAAACTCCGAGAGGTCTCACTTCATCGCAAATCTCCCGAATCCTATCATAACCAATAATAGGCTCTTTCAAATAATTCCCATGTCCATTCCCAACGAAAAACGCTACAGCATCAGGCCTCACGATTTCACTCAATTTTTTACAATCTTCAACTTTAGAATAGTAATTTTGGATATTTTTCTCTACCTCAGGATCAGCCAAGGCATCAGCATTTCCAATCTCTCCGTCTTCAACTTCCAAAGAAATTCCAAGCGGATGAACGATATCGGCAACTTCTTTACACTTCGCAGCATTTTCTTCCAAAGGCTTCTTTGAAAGATCAACTTCAAGAGACGAGAAGCCAGCTTCGATAGTATTTTTCACACAACCATCGACATCTTTTTGAATATGATCATGATGCAAACAAACAGGAACACTGTAGCCATATTTTGCAATCATCCTTTCGATCGTTTCATGCGCCAAATCACTCAAACGAGATGGTGGCATATTGCAGTATGAAATTTCGCTTTCAGCGACTTCCAAAATCACGGGAGACTTCTCGGCCCATGCGGCTTCAAGAATAGCATTAATAATAAATTTACTTCTGCAATTACAAGCTGGAATACCAAAACCATTTGCATCAGCTTTAGATAAAAGCTCAGCTAAATTAGAAATCGTATAGCCTCCGGTTAACACACGGACATGTGGATTATTTTCTTTTGAAAACTTTGCGATATTAGACATATTTGAAGGGTTAGATAGAACTGAATTACAAGCTCCGGCAAGTTATAAAGCCGACTCTTTTCTACAACTTTTTTACGAGAAGAAATTAACAAAAATAACGTCCTCCCGCAAGGACTTAATCCAAACAACAATATAAAAATTACTTCTTTACAACAACATTTCCGGTATCAACAACATAGGCAATATTATTGGGCCTTACCATTCTTTGCACTTTGTTAGAAGAACGTATAGCGTCAAGAGCTCGCACCTGTGATAATTTCATATCTTTAATTTCGCGCTGCTTCACGAGTTCTTGCTGTTCATCATCGAGTTTGTCGAGAGTATATCCTTTTGTAATTTCGTTCGTAGACGACATCAGTGTAATTAATGTAATCAAGCACACAGAAACAACCAACGACACAATTAAAAAATAAGGGCTTAATTTGAATTCA